>CAYWFW010000146.1:0-6450 GCA_964457735.1 uncultured Sulfurovum sp.
ATATTTTTGTGGGTTTTCACCCACCATACGGCAAAAAATATTGGAAAATAACTTGTATTTTAGAGTCTCTCACTTTACACTTTACGGGTCAGGCGTTGAAAATTCACCCACTTCGTGAGTTTATTTTGCAACACACGACCCCTACCGTACTATCTGATTGTATCCATTTTAAAAGAGAAGCTACCAAATAGTGTATTTTCAACGCCTGACCCGAATTTAAATCAACTCCCAACCTTTATAAACTAAAACCATCTTTACAAATGGCTTATCTCTAAGGTTAGGGATTTTTGCAACATCATATCTATTTAGTTGTTATTCTGTTGCTTGTTCTATCATCTTATCCCTAAGCTTTACATTTTATTTATATTTTAAAATCTCTTTTGGTTCTCTTGCTTCAAAACTATATTTAAATATTGATATTTGTTTAGAATGAAGAAGTATTCTGCTTGATTTTGTTCTGCTTCCATATAATTCATCTCCAACAACTGGATGACCAATATGTGACATATGTACTCTAATTTGGTGGGTTCTTCCTGTGCCAATCTCTATAAGTACTTTACTTTTTTTACCTTGAATCTCAAGAGGAGTTACTTTTGTGATAGCTTTTTTACCAATTCTTTCATCTATTTTAGAGATAGCTTTTCCTCTTTTTATTGTATGAATAGGGGCATCTATAATAGTCTCTTCAAAGAATGTACCCTCTACCCATGCAGTATAAATCTTTTTAACACGTCTATTTCTAAACTCTTCAACTGCTTTTTTAATAAACTTTTCATTTTTACCCAAAAGTAAAACACCTGATGTATCTCTATCTAATCTATGTAAAAGCTCTGAATTAGGAATGCTATCTTGAACATCATAACTATCTAAAAATGCTGGTTTATCCACGGCAATAATATCTTCATCTTCATACAATATTTTAATATCTGCAACATTCTCTACTCTAAACTTTGTATCTTCATTAATTAAAGCTCTTGCTATTTTAACTTTATTTTGACCAACATATACTAATCCTCTATCAATAAGAGTTTTAGCTTTTTTATTTGATATATTTAACTGTTCTGCTAAAACTTTAAATGCGTTATTTTGTTCCATTTTCTCTACTTTTTAAATTATTTATTCTATTATATGCAAGTTTGTGTTAATTATATCTTAGGGTTGTATCTTTGCATCTATGTTATTATCAATTATATATTCAGAGTGGGGATGTTTATGCTCAATTCCTTGCAAAATAAGAAACTTTGGCTTGATTATATCCATCTTAGCATCTATAGATTTAATTTTTTCTTTATATTTTTTTAATTCATCTTTATCTTTAGTTAGAGTTAATAATATCTCGTACTTTTTTCTTTTGGCCTTAAGTTCATTATATATCTTTTGGTTTGGATCGAGTAATTTAATACCATGACAACCATCATTTAATACCACAACCCTTTTATGCCCTATATTTTTAAAGAAATCCTCTAGCAAATATGTATTAGATATAGAGATATTACTATAAATAATCAAAAGTTGAGTGTTTGTTATCCCTTTTAAACTAAGATACTCTTCTATATCTTTTTTATCTCTTAGTTTTATATTATGAATATATATTGAAACAGCACCTATAATATGTTCTTTAATATATTCTTTTGTATTATCACTGGAGATAAAACGAACATTTTTATCCCCAATATACTTCATCGCTTCTTTTGGCTCTATAGATAAAGCAAAAAGATTAGAGCATATTATTAAAAATAATATAATAACTTGTATTATCACTCTATTCATCTAAAATCCTTTATTTTAATATAAACTGTTTGATTTAATTTAGCTATAATTATATAAAAAAAGGACTTTTAACTTATGACCTTATTTAATAAAATTAAATCTGATAATGATATAAAAGGGTTTATAAAATCTATTTTTGATATGGATTTATCCCTTGATGGCTCATGGGGATATTCCCAAGAACTTGCAACTATTATAAAGCAAAAGACAGATACAACTATTGTTCAGTTAGAACATTCTATTGCTTTAATGCGTACATATATTGAAATGAATGTAACTCTTGAAAAAGAGAATCGTTATGCTGGTATTAGTCTTAACGAAACACTTAGAGAAGAGTATAGTTATAATAATTTAATTTACCATAAAGTAACTTATAATATTACTGCGATTAAAGAGATGGAATATAATATTTTTATAAATGAATATAAAGCTAATTATGGTAACAAAGATTTTAATATATCTAACCATTTTGATAAAAGAAAAAAAGCTACCCTCAATAGAACAGAAACTTACTGGTTTGAGGTTAGCAAAATTCTCTAATAGACTTTCTGCAAAATTCATCGGAAGTGATGGCTTCAGCCTCACAAAAGCTGGAGCTAAAGCACCAGTTCCAAATTTTGAAAGAGGTCTAATTAAAAAGCCTTTTATTTATAGGCTTTTTTAAGAGTCTCTTCTATCTTATCTGGAGTTGTTGCTATTTTCATAAAGTCTGTCATGGTTAAAAGAGGTAATGATAATGCTAAATAAAATTTAGGATCTAACATATAAGCTTTACCATCTTTAATCATAGCTTGATAGGGTAATAATTGAGCGTTTTTTTCGGCTTCAACCTTATTTAAAAACTTATTATCTCTTGAACGCATTTTGTGACCAACAAGAGTTGCACCATTAGGTAGAGCAAGAGTATACGCAACATATTTATCTGCATTTTTACCAGTTAATTTGGCTAATAAATCATCACCTTGTGCTAACTCTATTATATCATTCAGATGAGGCATACCAAACATAAAATTATAATCTGCTAATTCGCTAAACTCATTAATATCTGTAACTTCATACATATCACCCAAAACTGCTTGTAATGATGTAAGAGTAGATTTAAATTGACCATATTTAAAGTTCTTTTGAAGATATGCTGCTCCAAAATATGATGGATTTTGTACACGAATTTCATCAATACCATTAACTAATATATTGATTGTAGCTACAAAAGAGTTTGTTTTTGTGAGTTCATTATTTGTGATAGTTATAACTGTTTTACCTTTTAATATCTCATTTTCTCCAAGAATAGTAAAACCATTTGCTTTTAATTTTGTTGTAATAGAATTTATAGTTTGTGGATTTGACGCATAATAAGCAGTAAGATTTTTTGGAGCTTTATCAGAAATTACCATTTTAGCAGTAGAGAACTCCTTTTTGGGAAGTTCAACCACTTTTTCTGTTTTAATTTTGCTTTTTTCTTGAACATCTTCTATTTTAATTTTGACTTTTGGCTCTTTTTTTTTTAACTCTTTTAACTCTATTGATAATTGATTTACCATATCTTTAAGTTCAGCAATCTCATCTGATAAATCTCTAGGTGTTTTAAGAGCATTTGCCGATTTTCCACCTGTTCCAGCTTCTATTTCAAAACCTAACTCTTTAAATACATCAATCACTTTATCAGCAATTTTTTTCATATATTTTAATTGAGCTTTATCTGTGATACCTGTTGTTGTTATCCAATTTTCAACTGTTGCATATCCAACGTGAAGTTCATTTGAACCTTTTGGAATATAAAAATATACAGAACATGGAGCAAAGACACCTGCCTGAGGAGCATCATGATTAAATACTGAGTTAGAAAACTGAAAGTGACAAAGTGATGAAACCCAATAAGCATCATATTCGTCAAACTCTAAATCCATATCACCATACTCAAATTTTAAATCTATAAATCCAGCAATAATAAACTCTCTTTTTCCAAACAAAGAATCATGAGCCATTATAAACTCTTCTACATATTCCTCTATATCATCTACACCTTCAAATTTCTTCACCATTTTAAGTAAAGGTTGAGCAGGAAGCTCACCTGTAAATTTAAGCGTTTTTGAAACTGTAGGTTTCATCTCATCTACAACAAGTTTATCAAGTTTTGATACCATTGCTGTAAATTTATCTCTTGAGGCTTGATTTTTCTCTCCAATAATATTAAGCATTATCTCTGCATCAAGATGTCCATACCAAGTTGTATCACCATCTTTAGCATTAGCCAATTTTTTATATCCCAAAAGATTAAAAGGAGCATAAGCACCAAAATCTGGATTTTTAATAAGAAGCTCTCTCATTGATGCTTTGTCTATAACTGTATAAAAATTTAGCAAATCTAAGTTTTTTTCTTTATACTTATTAAAATAATGAACCTCAATATGCTCATTTTTACCAACTGTTGAATAATCAATAGTATCAAGTTTTTTTACAAGATTACTCAAATCTTTTCCTGCCTCACCTTTTGTACCATGAAGTTCTGTTAAAACAGAAGCTTGTGATAGAGTGGCCGTTAGCATCAAAGATGCAATTAATGTTAAAATTTTATCAAATTTCATATTTATCCCTTTATCTGTATTATTTTTATAATATTCTATAAATTATTATCTACTCTGAATCTAACGCTTCTAATTCACCAAGAGCTTTTTGAAGATGTTTTCCCAGTTGTCCACTAAATTCATCCCATTTAAGATATTCTTGTAATTTTTCAACAACAACAGGCTTAACTTCATAAGCTTCCATATCTTCATCTAATGCAACTTTTGCACCAACTAAAACTGTTTCCATATAATATAAAAATGGGTCAATTGTCTCATTCATTTTTCCTGATGGTCCATGACCTGGAACATACAAGAGAAGTTCAGGAGCTTCTTTTATCTCTTTTAAAAGTTTAATATTCCCTATAATACTTGATGATTCATCAAATCCACCAAGACGATTTTTCATCAAGTTATCACCTAAAAATAGTGTTTTACTCTCTGCATGAACAATTAAAACATCTGTATCAGTATGAGCCCTTTTAGGACTATGAATATAAAAAGTTTGATTATCAATCTCTAGTTTATCACCATTTTTAATAGATATAGTTGGAAATTCAAACTCTTTTGTCCCTTTTAAATTCTTAGATAATCTTTCTAAAATCCCATACCATTTTTCAGCTTCACCAGCTTTGCTAACCTCTATCATTTTTTCTAGTGCATAAATTTTAACATCTGGATATTTTTCTGCTATCGCTTTATTTGCAAACCAATGATCACCATGTTTATGAGTATCAATAATTGCAACAATTGGTTTTTTGCTAATCTTTTCAACTTCTGCTAGTATCTTTTTACCCACATTATAATTTCCACCTGGGTCAATCATAATTAGGCTATTTTTACCCTCTATAATTGCAGGATTATTCATAAAACCTTCATTCTCTACACTTGGATTTACTGGTGGACCATGCATAATATAGACATTTTGATTTGCTTTTTCAAACTTCATCTCTCCATATTTTCCTAATGTAAATGCGTTTGCAGATATGCTTAAAACCCCTGCTACCACTACAGATAAAAGTACTTTTTTCATTATTAATTTCCTCACTTATTTGATGTTAAAACCACTCCTAGAAGTAGTTTAAACATTAAACATAAACAGTATCATCTATTTTTATAACACCACTTTTAATCACTTTGGCAAAAATCCCTCTATCATCTTTTAAAAGTTTAGGTAATTTTTTATCCACCTTTGTCAAACTTTTACATAAAGTACAGTTTTGAGTAATCTCTAATATCACTTCACCCATAATAATTTTAGAACCAATACTCAAATGATATGGATTATAGTCTATAAGTATATTCTCACCTAATAATCCTCTCTCTACAAATATATCTTTTTTGTTTGCTAATTCATAACTTTCTGTTGTTGTAATAAGTATTGATCTTTGAGAATCCTTTGCATAAAACTTATCTTCTATCACTCCATCTTTATCAACAATTATCTCTATTTTTTTAGATCGTTTAGAGTCACCTTTTTTTGATACAAATAAGTCCAAAACTCTGCCTACTTCTCTATTTAAAATACTTTTTTCCATATCAATTAAAGAACAACTCATCTTTAAACTCCTCTAAATTCATCTTTTTATATGATTTACTATTAATATAATCTAATATTATCATCAGTTTTTCTGTATCTCTATAGCCAGAAATACCATAAATAATTTTATCATTAGAGCCATCTATAAATATTATTGAAGGATAAAAATCTATTCCCAATGCTTTCATAAATTCAGAATTTGTACCATTAAAACCTTGATAAGATACCTTTTCATCATCATCTCTATTTATATCTAACAGTATAAAATCTTTTTTGATTGCTTTGGTAATATTTTTATCATCAAGATTAAATGACATTCTCTCGCAATATCCACAATTATCTTTATGTAAAAATAGCATTATATGTTTTTTGGTCTTGTTAGCATCAGATGAGATTTTATCTATATTAAAATCTACATCCAATCCAAAAAGAGGAAAAGAGAGTATAAAAACAAATAAAAAGATTACAACTCTATTCATCTTTAACATATAGCTACTCTAACATCTCTAATTCATCATAAGCAAAACCAATATTATGAGCATTTAGAATATCATACATAGCTTTATCCTTAAACTC
>CAYWFW010000147.1:0-4747 GCA_964457735.1 uncultured Sulfurovum sp.
ATTAAGCTATTTTAAAATAAAAATTTTAGAAACTAAGGTAAATTATAATTTTTAATATCAATTTTATAAACAGTGTATAATTTATAGGATATAATGGCAGAAAAATAGAGAGTTAATATGTCATTTTCATCATTGGGATTATCCCCAGAAATTCTAAAAGCATTAAAAGATAAGGGGTATAACGATGCTACCCCTATTCAAAAAGAACTTATTCCTGCAATATTTAAAAAGTATGATATTATGGCAGGAGCTCAAACAGGCACAGGAAAGACAGCAGGTTTTGTGACCCCTATTCTTCAAGAGCTAAATAAAAAGTTTAATAATAGACATTATCCAAAAGCTATTATCTTAGTTCCCACAAGGGAGTTAGCAAAACAAGTTTATGCGAATGTAGAGGATTATTCTAAATATCTACCAATCAAAAGTACAGCACTTTATGGTGGAACAAATATCACCTCTCAAGCAAATAGATTAAAAGATGGTATTGATGTTATTGTGTCTACTTCAGGAAGACTCTTAGAGCATATCAAACAAAAAAATATATCACTTTTGGCAGTTGAGTATCTTGTGCTAGATGAAGCAGATACAATTTTGGATATGGGATTTATTTATGAAGTAAATCAAATATTAAATCTGTTACCACAAAAAAGACAAAATATTTTAATATCTGCTACACTATCTGCTGGGGTCAAAACTCTATCTCAAAAAATATTATACAAAGCTAAACTTATAGAGGTTGATAGTATGGGAACAACTGCTCATAATGTGACACAAGTTGTATATCCTGTGGTAAAAGAGCTAAAAAGCGAACTACTTTCATTTTTGATTGGTTCCAGAAATTATAGTAGAGTATTGGTATTTGTAAGAAAAAAGCAAGAGGCTGATGAGGTGGCAAAAGAGCTAAATTTAAGTGGCTTAAAAACAGCTATTATCCATGGAGATAAAAGCTCAGGAACAAGAAGTAGAGCATTAGCCAATTTTAAAGATGAAAAGATTCGTGTTTTGGTTGCAACAGATATTGCCGCACGAGGGCTTGATATTCCAACTCTAAAAGTAGTTATTAACTATGATATTCCTCATATTTCGGGAGATTATATACATAGAATTGGACGAACAGGACGAGCTAATAATAAAGGTTTGGCAATAACTTTAATCTCTCCAAATGAAGAGGTTGCTCTTAAGGATGTAGAGCGAGTGATGGGTAAAGCTATACCACGAGAGATTTTAAAAGATTATGCACCAAAGATTATAGCAAAAGTAAAAGGTGCAAGAAATAAATCTAATGAAAAGAAAAAGATAGCAGGTGCATTTGGTAGAAAAAAGAGTAGTTCTGCACCAACCAAGAAAAAAAGAAAAACGACAAAAAGAGATAAATATAAGAGTTTATAACTGAATATTCATTGAAATTCTTATTTTATTGGCATTGAGGATTATCCCTACAGTATATTTCTACTCATTTCTTAAAACTGTTAAGGGGTCAGTTTGAGATGCTTTTTTTGCTGGGTATTTTGATGATAAAATAACAATAATAACTGTACCTATAATAATATATGTAAAATCTGTGAATGTTAAATCTATAGGTAGTCTTGAAGTTCCATATACATCTTCTGGAACGGTGATAATATCAAATGTACTTAGTAACCAGATTGCAAATGTACCTAAAAATGTTCCCATAACAATACCTGCAAATCCTATAATTGCTCCGAGCCTAAAGAAAATTGATTTGATTTCACTTTTAGTAGCACCTAGCGTTCTCATAAGTGCAATTTCTGAGCGTCTACTCATAATTGTCATTAACAAAGAGGATATAATATTAAGTGATGCAACTAAAATAATCAAAAATAGTACTAAAAATAGTGCTTTTCTTTCCATCTCCATTGCAGAAAAAAAACTACCATTTTGTTCCCACCAACCTTGTATCACCACATTTTGAGGTAGAACTTTTGTTATATCTTTAATATCTTGCATTGGATTAGAGCTATAGATATGAACTCCATCATATATCCCTTTTTCCCTTTGTAATAATTTTTGTAGAGCTTCAAGAGTTGTATATGCTATAGATTTATCATAAGATTGTAAGCCTGATTCAAAAAGCCCATCAATTATAAATTTTTTTTGAAGGGGCATACTTCCAAAACCAACAGATTGTTGTTCTGAAAAATATAATATGACTTTTTCTTTTGAATTAATACCTAAATCAATCGCTAAGGCTTCACCTATAATAATTTTATATTTACCTTTTGTATCTCCTATAGCTTTTTTAACAACCTCATTTATCTCTGCTTCTTTTTTAAAATCAACACCATATAACAATGCACCAGATACGATACCATCATTTTTTGTAATAACTTGAGTTGTATAATATGGGCTAAATTTGAGCTTTGGAAATTTATTTTCTAGGTCTATAATCAAATTATCATCTACCCCATCTAAAGAGTATGAGATAAGAGTTAAAGGATAATTCATAACACTAAGGCGTTTAGCAAACTCTTTTTGTGTACCATTCATAATACCCATTGCCAACATAAGAACCATCACACCAGCAGATATACCTATAAATGCCAGTAGCGATGAGATAAATATAAATGGATTATCTCTATCATATTTTAAGTAGTGTTTTATGATAGAGTTTATATATTTTTTGTTTTGGGCAATTGCCATTATGCAAAAACACCTTTTTTAGGACCACTTACTCCACAACACTGTTTATATTTTTTGCCACTTCCACAAGGACAAGGATCGTTTCTTTTTGGTTTTTTTGTATGTATTAAACCACTATTTTGACTCTCTGTAGTAGTGTTTTCTATAGCATCAGATACTTCATCCTCTAGTTCATCTTTCATTTTTTCTAGGGACTCTTCTATCTCTTTTTGGCTTTCAAACTCAAACTGTACGATTTGAAGTTTTTTAACCGCTTCAAATTTTATTCTTTGAATTAAATCAGTAAATAGATGATAACTATCTTGCTTATATTCAGTTAATGGGTCTTTTTGATTATAGCCTCTTAGACCAATTCCAGTTTTAAGAACATCCATCTCATGCAGGTGGTCTCTCCATTCAGGATCAAGAACACTTAAATATATCTCACTCTCGGCATCATGTCTAGTTTTCTCATCAAGAACTGACATCTTTTCATCATAAATCTTTTCAAGAGCATCTAGCAATATTTTTTTTATCTCATTAGCATCTTTGTCTATTAGATAATCAACTGGAATATCTGTATTTAAATTTTCTAAAATTAAAAGGTTTAATTTCTTTATATTATAATCCTCTTTTAATGCACCATCAATAATATCAGATTCCTCTAAAAGATGTTCAATATATTCAACTCTATTTTCTGAGATTTTAGTACTTACATCAAAATTTATATCTAATAATTGATTTCTAAATTTATAGATTGCTTTTCTTTGATAATTTGCTACATCATCATATTCTAATACATTTTTTCTTGATTCATAGTGCATACTTTCAACTTTCTTTTGAGCCTTTTCTACACTTCTTGTTACAATCTTAGAATCAATATATTCACCATCTTCAACACCAAGCTTATTCATAATATTTCTAATCTTATCACCACCAAAAATTCTCAAAAGATTATCATCAAGACTTAGATAAAATTGACTAGCACCTTGATCTCCTTGTCTTCCACTTCTTCCTCTTAATTGGTTATCAATTCTTCGGCTTTCATGTCTTTCTGTTCCTAAAATATATAATCCACCAAGTTCTCTTACGGCATCATCAATTTGAATATCAACACCACGTCCAGCCATATTTGTTGCAACTGTTACAGCATCTTTAACTCCAGCATCAATAATAATTTCTGCTTCTCTTTCATGATTTTTAGCATTTAGAACATTATGTTTAATCTTCTCTTTTTTAAGTCTTTCATGAATCAATTCACTTTTTTCAATTGAAGCTGTACCAATCAAAACAGGCTGACCAGTTTTACTTAGCTCTTTTACTTTTCTTACAACAGCATCAAGTTTTTCTCTTTCTGTATTATATATAAGGTCATTTGAATCAACTCTTTGGATTGGAACATTTGTAGGAATTGAGATTACATTAAGGTTATAAATTTGGGCAAATTCTGTTGCTTCTGTTTGTGCTGTTCCTGTCATACCTGCTAGTTTTTTATATTGTCTAAAGTAATTTTGATATGTAATTTCTGCCAAAGTTTGAGACTCTTCTTGAATAATCACACCCTCTTTTGCTTCAAGAGCTTGATGTAGACCATCACTATATCTTCTACCTTCACTTAATCTTCCTGTAAACTCATCAACAATCACAACATCACCATCTTTTACCACATAATCAACATCTATTTCAAAGAGGTAATGAGATTTTAGAGCTTGATCTAGGTGATGGGATAAAATGGCATTTTCTAAACTATATAAATTTTCAACTTCAAACAAATCTTGAGCTTTTTGCAAACCTTTTTCTGTCATAATTACAACTCTATTTTTTTCATCCACATAAAAATCACCTACAAATTTTTCTGGTTCACCAGCTTTTGTATCAAGTTTTTCCCCTTTTTCCATAGCAAGTGCAACTTTATTTGCTCTAAGATAATAATCTGCTCTTCTTTGAGTTGGACCTGAAATAATCAATGGTGTTCTAGCTTCATCAATCAAAATAGAATCTACCTCATCAACAATAGCATAATTATGTTCTCTTTGAACTTTTTGAGATGCTCTAATCTTCATATTATCTCTTAGATAATCAAATCCATATTCATTATTTGTACCAT
>CAYWFW010000148.1:0-7013 GCA_964457735.1 uncultured Sulfurovum sp.
GAGGTGATTTTGGTAAGTTCAGGTGCAGTAGCCGCGGGATATACACAATTAGCATTAGATAAAACAAAATTAGAGAATATTCAAACTCTTTCAGCATTAGGTCAGCCATATTTAATGAGCGTATATCATAAAAAAATGGCAAAATATGATATTCTTACAGCTCAATTACTATTAACAGCAGGTGACTTTAATTCAAGAAGTGCCACAAAACATGCAAAAAATGCAGTTAATACTTTACTTTCTAATAATATTTTGCCTATAATTAATGAAAACGATGCAACAGCAATAAAAGAGATAGTTTTTGGTGATAATGATCAATTGTCTGCTCATAGTGCATATTATTTTGATGCTGATATGCTGATACTCCTTTCTGATATAGATGGATACTATACTAAAGATCCACGAGTATATAGTGATGCAACTATGCGAAAAATTGTAAATAGTATAGATAAATCAGAGCTTGAAGCAACAGATACTCCAAATCATTCATTTGCAACGGGTGGAATTGTAACTAAATTAAAAGCTGGTGATTTTTTGCTTAAAAGAGATAAAGAGATGTTTATGGCAAGTGGATTTGATTTAAAGGATATTAGAAGTTATCTTTTGAATAATATTCAACTTGGTGGAACACTGTTTAGAAATTGATGTTATATATTTTATCTTTAGCTAATGTATATGGGTGAAACTAACCATTTTTTACTTATGTATCTAAAGTTTTCTTGATCAAAGATATAATTGACGCCCCATCTACTTCTCTGATGTGGGCTTTGTAATTTAAGTTAATTTTAAACTAAAATAACAAGGTTAAAGCACCACTTCCAAATCTAAAATGACATTGACATACCTAAATGAACAGCATCAATATTATCTCCTGTTACATAATTAGCATCAAAATAAACATTGTCTACAATAGGTACAATAGTATTTGTATATAAGTGAAATGCTACTCCAACAGTTGTAAAATTATCCATATCCATATTATCGCTAATATCACCACCTAAAAGAGTTTCTTGCAGATAAAGTTCCGTTTTAAATGGTAGATTTGCTATTTTTAATAACTCAGGAGAGTATGCTCCAATTTTGAGATAAGATAATACAGACGATGAAGTTTCAGACAGATTATCAACTTCTGTATTATAATATGCTAAAGAACTTTGTAGATAAGCATCATAATTATTTATAGTTTTATTATAATCATAACTAAGAGCTGTTTTATATGTTAAAGCATCACTACTATTAGTATATAAATTGTCTATAACATCTTTATCATCTTTTTGCATATCGTTATTATGTAGATAATTTGTTTCAAAATTTGAATAGATAATACTAGCACCAAGAGATAAGTAAGATTCTGGATTTATCTTATATCTTAATCCTCCACCAAATTCTGCTACTATTGAATCAATATCTGCATTATCTCCAACAATACCAGCTGATGGGTTATTTGTGTTATATGAACTAATTCCACCACTTGCATTAACAAAAAAATTATAATTAGTATTGCTCTCAAAATTATAATTAAATGCTACAAATAGAGATTTGAGTTCATCATCTTTATTTTTAAGTTCGTGGGTTCCTGATTCAAAAGATTTTTGTGATGTCATAAGTGTAGCTTTTGATATATCCTGAACAAAAAGAGACTCCATATTGTCTGCTTGAGCAATAGTTATAATGGTTGATAATGAAACAAAAAGAGTTTTATATCTATTTAACATTTTAATACTCCTATTTTTTATTAGATTTTATCAAAATTTATTATATATATAGGTAAAATAAAGTAATTAATTTATAAATTATAGAGGTAGTTATGTAATGAAAATAAAAAAGATAGAAGATAGATTAAATCAAGAGGTATTAAATAGAGATAAAAATGGTGAATTATCTTATCAAAAACCTGATCCTCTTTTGGTCGCATCAAGATATAAAGATGAGAATATCGCTTTAATTTGTGCATTATTTGGATATGGAAATGCAAAGTTGATTGTAAAGTTTTTGGATAGTTTAGATTTCTCTTTGCTTAATGAAAGTGATGAGATAATTAAAAAAGAGTTAGAAAATTATTATTATAGATTTCAAAAAAATGAAGATGTAGCATCTATTTTTATTGCACTAAAAAGATTAAAAGATATTGATTGTATTGAAAATATATTTTATCAAGGATATAAAAAAGGGAATAATATTGTTGAGGGACTTTGGAATTTTATTGAAACTCTAAGAGATATTTATCCACAAAATACGCAAGGTTATAATTTTTTGGTTGGAAGTTTGCCAAAAAAGATAAATCAAGCAGGAACATATAAACGATATTTTATGTATCTAAGATGGATGGTGCGAGAGGATAATATTGATTTGGGATTATGGAATAAAATTGATAAAAAAGATTTGATAATGCCATTGGATACACATACATTTAATGTTGCCAAAAGATTAGGGCTTCTTCAACGAAAAACTTATGATTTAAAAGCATCAATTGAATTAACTAATAAATTAAAAGAGTTTGATATAAATGACCCAATTAAATATGATTTTGCATTGTATAGATTAGGTCAAGAAAAATTGGCTTAAGCATAAGAATAACGATAAAATAATATAATTATATAAGTAATTAATAAATAAAGGTCTATTTTGAGTGAAAATCTTATAGGATATAAAGATAATCAAGGGAATATCATAGATCTTCAAAGTGCTGGTGAAGGCTTTGAAGGTCAAATGATAGAGTATGATAATAGTGATGAAGCGTTAGAGATAATTAGACATTCTACGGCACATCTTATGGCTCAGGCAATTGCAGAGTTGTATCCAAATTCTAAATTTTTTGTAGGTCCTACTGTGGAAGAGGGATTTTATTATGATTTTAGAAGTGATGAAAAGATAGGTGAAGAAGATTTAAAAAATATAGAAAAGAAGATGAAAGCTCTTATTAAGAAAAAATATAAGATAGAAAAATACGAGATAACAAAAGATGAAGCATTAGATAAATTTGCTAATGATGATTTAAAACTTGCTGTTATGAGTCGTATTCCTGATGATGTAGTTTCTATATATAAACAGGGTGATTTTGAAGATTTATGTCGTGGTCCTCATGTTCCTGCTTTAAGATTTTTACATAATTTTAAACTAACAAGAGTAGCTGGAGCTTATCTTGGTGGAGATGAAAAAGCAGAGATGCTTACTCGTATTTATGGTATAGCATATGCCACAAAAGAGGCACTAAAAGAGCATTTAGTGATGCTTGAAGAGGCTAAAAAAAGAGACCATAGAAAACTAGGAAATGAACTTGAACTATTTATGTTTAACGAAGATGCAGGAGCTGGTTTACCATTTTGGATGCCAAAAGGTGCAAGATTAAGAGCAAAACTAGAAGATATTCTATTTAAAGCTCATCGTAAAAGAGGATATGAACCAGTTAGAGGTCCAGAGATTTTAAAATCTGATATGTGGCATACATCTGGTCATTATGCTTGTTATGGTGAAAATATGTATCTAACTACAATTGATGATCAAGAGTATGGAATTAAGCCAATGAATTGTATTGGTCATATTGAAATTTTTAAACAAACAAATAAAAGTTATAGAGACTTACCATATAAGATGTTTGAGTATGGTGTGGTTCATAGACACGAAAAATCAGGGGTTTTACATGGACTTCTTAGAGTAAGAGAGTTTACTCAAGATGATGCACATATATTTTGTACTCCTGCTCAGATTAAAGATGTAGTTTTGGAAGTTGTTGAATTTGTTGATGCAGTTATGAAAAAGTTTAACTTTACATATACAATGGAAATTGCAACTAAACCAGAAAAAGCGATAGGTGAAGATGGTGTTTGGGAACTCGCTACACAGGGTCTTAAAGATGCAATGACAGAAAATAACTTGCCATTTAAGATTGATGAAGGTGGTGGAGCATTTTATGGTCCAAAGATTGATGTAAAAATTACAGATGCACTTGGAAGAAAATGGCAATGTGGAACAATTCAGGTAGATTTTAATTTACCTCAACGATTTAATGTTGAATATGTAGCAGAAGATAACACAAGACAACAACCTGTTATGATTCACCGTGCTATTTTAGGTTCATTTGAGAGATTTATTGCTATACTTACAGAACATTATGCTGGAGAGTTTCCATTCTTTATTGCACCTACGCAAGTTATATTTGTTCCAATTTCAGATAAAAATGTTAATTATGCAAATAGCTTAAAAGATATGTTAATAGATGAAAATATTGATAGTGAAGTTTCTAGTAAAAATGATAGCCTAAATAAAAGAATACGAACTGCCGAAAAGCAAAGAGTTCCTTATGTGGTTATTGTGGGTGATGAAGAAGAGGCAAATGGTAGCGTAGCTATTAGAGATAGAAGACTAAAAGAGCGATATAATCTAACTAAAGATGAATTTATGGTAAAATTAGTACAGCAATTAAAAGAGGGAAAAATTTGAGTAGACATAACAATAACAACGATAGAGGGCGAAAAGCAAAAGATGATGTAATCATGAATGATAACATTAGAGCAACTGAATTAAGAGTATTAATTGATGGTGGTGAGCCAATGGGAATTATCTCAAGAGCTGATGCACTAAGAGAAGCAGAAAATTTAAATCTTGATTTGGTTTTGATGTCTCCTGATGCAAAACCACCAGTAGCTAAAATTATGGATTATGGTAAACATAAGTATCAGCTAGAAAGAAAGAAAAAAGAAGCTAGAAAGAATCAAAAAATCATTGATGTTAAAGAGGTAAAATTCTCTTGTAAGATAGCAGAAAATGATATTAACTTTAAAGTAAAACACGCAAGAGAGTTTTTAGAAAAAGGTAAGCATGTAAAACTAAGAGTATTTTTAAGAGGTAGAGAGATGTCTAGCCCAGAACTTGGTATCTCTGTTCTTAGAGAGAAAGTATGGCCACAACTTCAAGATATTGCGATATTAGAGATGGATGCATCAAGAGAAGGTCGTTATGTTAATATGTTAGTTGTTCCAAATAAAAAATAGATTTTATTGCTTTATGATTATTATCTAAACAAATTTTATACTTAAAAAAGAGGTACTTACCTAGGCTGTCGTACAATCCAATGGATAGTACGGTAAGGGTTGAGTGTTGTAAAATAAACTCACAAAGTGGGTAGATTTTCAACACCAGACCCCCTGCCATTTTACACCAACAATATATTTTTATTTTAGTTTATTCTCAGTTTAAATAGATATGATGATATTCCAAATAACATTAGAGGAAAGATATATGATAATAAGAAATTTAGCTTTAGTTTTTACTACAATTTTTTTAGTTGGATGTGGAAGTGGTGGAGATTCTGAACCTGCAAAGATAGAGCCAATTGTGCAAGAAAAACCAGTGGTTGAAAATATTTCTCCAAGTGGTGTATCAAATATATTTGTAGCTAATATTACAATTGATTCAGTTACTTTAAATTGGGATATTTCTACTGATAGTGATGGATTTGTTGATAAATATTTAATATCTTATAGAACAGATACACAAGATTGGAATACAGAAATTGAATCATCTATCAATACTGTTGAGATTAAAGGTTTATTGGCAGGTAATAATTATCAATTTAAGATAAGAGCAATTGATAATAATGGTTCATATAGTCATGATGCAACAAGCCAATGGATAAAAACAGATACACCAAATCAATCTCCATCAGCCCCTACAAATATAAAAACATCTTTAGAAGAAAATAATGTTTCAATATCGTGGGATAATTCAATTGATAGTGATGGTTCTATTGAGGCGTATGGATTATCTTTTAAAGATAAAAATGATACTTGGATGCATGAGTTTTTAGTTTATGATACAAAGATTGAACAAGATGGTAATTTTACATCTGATACAAATTATATTTTTAGAATAAGAGCAGTTGATGATGATGGAGCATATAGCTCTTATAGTGAATCTAATTTTACAACTCCAAAAGATATTACAGCAGAAGATAGAAATGGAACAATTGTTATATTGGTTCATGGACTAGCAAGTGGTGCTACAACTTATGATAGAATGGCTTTAGAGTTATCTACACAGATGGAAGTAGAAAATAATGGTACATCAGTAGAAGTTGGTATTAATATTACAATTAATGATAATGAACAATGTTGGGATGCAAATGCTATTAATGAGTATATAGATTGTACTCAACTTACAGATATTACTTCGCAAGAAAGTTTTAGAACTTTAAAAGATATAAGAACACAAGCAACAGATCATATTTTTGGACTTGATAAAGGGCAATTTTCGGTAACTAATACAGAATGGAGACTAAAAGGTGATAGTTCATGGGATGCTGTTTCGGATGATAAAACAAAGCAAGATAGATTTTATAATCAAAAAGTATTTTCTATAAATTTCTCTAGTAATAATCAACTCTCTTTTGATGCACAAGGTTACCAGTTAAAAATAGCTATTGATGAGATTAAAAAGATTACAGGAATTAGTGATTATATTTTGATTGGTCATTCAATGGGTGGACTTGCAAGTCGTGCTTATATTCAAAATGAAGAGACACAAAATATCAAAAAACTAATTACGGTAGATACACCTCATTTAGGTGGTATGTTTGCAGGTGTTTATTTAGAATCTTTAGATTTTAAAAATGCTGGTGTAAATCTTGCAAGTGATAGCCTTTCATATCAAAGATTAAATAGTTTGGATAAAATTGAAAATAAATATGATAATATGGAAGTTTATCATTTAGGATATAGTGATGGACTAGATGGGGTAGACTATTTAGGTGTAAGTTTTACTGGTGGTACATATTATAAAGAGAGTGATGGTATTGTTGATATTGGTAGCCAAATGGGACTGGATGAACTTAATCCATATCGTGTAATATTTTCTCCTAGTGTAAATGATGGTGTATATGAATATGAAAATAAGTTAGATGGTACAGTAGATAATATGGCAGATGAGGTAATAGAAACAACCAATTATCTTACTCTTGGGCATATTAAAGTATTAGATGATATAAATTATATAGGGTATATTAAGTCTATATTACC
>CAYWFW010000149.1:0-9348 GCA_964457735.1 uncultured Sulfurovum sp.
TTTTGCAGAGTTTTATTTTATAGATTCTCAACCTGAGAAAAATAGAAAATATCCTGATATATTGCTAATTGGTAGAGATGAGAGAGTGCCTAATAATTATCTTTTTGAGCTAAAATGGATGAAAAGTAGAGATAGTTATGATGTTATTAAAAGAGATGGAATAAAACAAGTAGAGGAATATTTAGAACTCGATAAGATTAAGTCCATTCCTAAACTTAGAAGTTATTTGTTGATTGGTTCTAAAGATGGGGTAGAGTTTATAAAAATGGATAATTGATTTTTTTTTAAATTTTAAGATAATTCATAGCTGTAGCAATTATATCATCGTCATCTTTACTAGTAGATTTTAAAACCAGTCTATCTTTTGATTCATCTATAAACTCAATAAATAGATTATCATTATAGCTTGATATTTTAGATATTTTTTGCTCTGATGCTAACACTTTAATAATAATAGTATCAAGAAATTGTCTTGTAATTATATCAATTTTACCAAATCTATCTTCTATTTCTATAGCTATTTCATGAACTTCTGAAGTGGTTTCACAAAGAGATAATCTTCTATATAGTTCTAATCTTAATCTATCTTCTGTGATAAGTACCTCATTTAAATATGCATTAATCGATAATTTTATCTCTGTTATATTATGTTTTTCATCTTGTGTTCCATTAAGTACTTTGATTGCATCTTCAAGCATTCTAATATATAACGCATAACCAATCTGCTTAATATGTCCACTTTGAGCCTCTCCAATAATATTTCCACCACCACGAATCTCTAAATCATGAAAAGCCAAAGATGCACCACTTCCAAGTTCTGAGTTAGATTCAAGAGCAATAAGTCTTTTTTTTGCATTTTGAGGCAAGATATCTTTATCTTCAACTAAAAAGTAACAATATCCCTCTTTATCACCTCTGCCTACTCTTCCTCGTAGTTGATGTAAATCAGCTATTCCAAATTTATCAGAACCCTCAATTATCATACTATTGACTTTTGGAAGATGAATCCCTGATTCAACAATAGAGGTACTAAGCATCAAATCATATTCACCATTTTCAAATTTTATCATCTCATCTTCTGTAACAGTTGCCGATATTTTAGAATGAAGAATTGTGATACGAAGTTTTGGTAAAATAGAGAGTAAATCCCTTTTTTTATCTTCTATCCCTGCAATTGAATTATAAACATAAAAAAGTTGTCCACCTCGTCTTAGTTCTCTTAAAATTGCCTCTTTAATAATCTTTTCATCATAACTTTTAACAAAAGTTCTGACCCCTTGTCGCTTGGTTGGAGGGGTCAAAATTTCTGAAAAAGTTTTTATCTGAGAAAGTGCAAGATTTAAACTTCTTGGAATTGGTGTTGCACTCATACTTAATAGATGCACATTAATTGCCATCTCTTTAAGAGTTTCTTTTTGCTTTACTCCAAATTTATGTTCTTCATCTATAATCACTAATGCAAGGTTTTTAAATTTAGCTTTTAGCAGTGCGTGAGTTCCTATTACTAAATTAATTTCACCATTTTCAAGTGCTTTTAAATGTTCTCTTTTTATTTTGGCAGTTGAAAATCTATCAATTTTAACAATTTTAATATCATATTTGTCAAATCTTTCTTTAAAACTTTTATAGTGCTGAGAGCTAAGAAGTGTTGTGGGAGCAATCATCATCGCTTGGTAACCATTTTTAATTGCCATAAATATTGCGTTCATAGCAACTTCTGTTTTTCCAAATCCAACATCTGCACTAAGAAGTCTATCCATCATCCTTCCAGAATTCATCTCTTGGAGCATATCATCTATCGCTCTTTTTTGGTCTTGTGTATGGATAAATCCAGCTTCACTCATAAAAATCTCTTGTTCTTCTTGATAATTATTTAGTAAAATTCCTTTTTTAAGATGTCTTTGAGCAGATAAATTTATAATTTGTGATGCTATGGCGAATAGTTTATCTTTGACTTTACCTTTAAGCTTTTTAAAACTAGCTTTGCCTAATTTATCAACCACAGGTAAAACTCCACCTTCGCTTACAAATCTATCAATAACTTCTAAAGAACTAACAGGAACAAGCAGTGTATCATCATTTTGATATTTAATAACCACAAATTCGCTCGTTGCTCCAAGAATATTTCGTTTTTCAATACCTTTAAAATAACCAATTCCATAATTCTCATGAACCACAAAATCACCATTTTTTAACTCATCTAAAACGATAGAGGTGCGTTTAACTCTTTTTTGTTTAATAGGTTTATTTAGCGATAAGATTAGTCTATTTTTTCCAATAATATTTACTATTGCATCTTGATATATAAACTCTATATTTTTGAAAGAGTCTATATCGCTACCTCTTACTATACTTTCATTTCTTGCAATAATGATAATTTGTTTATCTTTATGAGCATTAATTATCTTGTTAGGTTGAGAAGAGATTATATCGCTATACTCTTTTGCTTTTGGAATTATTGAGGTTCTATCAAAACTATCTCTATTTATCATTGGAGTATCAAGAGAGTAAATCTCATCTAATTCATTAACCAAATTATTTGCATATATACAGTTAAAAGAATCTAAATAGCTTTCGCTAAGTTCATCTAAAAGCCAAAATCCAACACTATGAATATCTTTTACAAAAACATCAAATTTACTATTTTCAACTCTCAATTTTAACTCATTATATTCATCTCCAGTTAAATCCAAAAGAGCAGGAATAATATCAATATCTTCTAGTTCAGTTGGGATACTTTTTTGAGTATCTTGATGAAATTTTCTAATGCTCTCTATTTCATTATCAAATAGAGATATACGATATGGATATAATGAATTAATTGCAAAGATGTCAATAATATCACCACGAAAAGAGACTTCACCTTTTGCTGTGACAATATCAACAAAGTGGTATCCCCATCTATAGAGTTTATCCTTTAAATCTGTTAGATTAATTGTTTGGGCAAATTCAAGTTTTTCTACATTAAGATATTGCTTTTTAGGAAATTTAAAAAGCATTGTTCGTATAGAAGAGATAAGTAACTTTTTCTTATTAGAGCTTTGATAATAATTTGATAAAGAGGATAATAATTTATATATATCATCTTGATATGTTCTTAAATCATCTCCAAAAGATAATCTAATATCAGGAAGAATAAAAACATCATAGTTTAAAATATGTGCTACACTTGATATAGACAAGGCATCTGAATCATTTTTACAAATTATAAGTTGAGGATTATTTTTTGATTGAGTATCTAAAGAGTTTAGATACTCATATATATCACTTTGATACATTAGACAATTTTACTTATCAACACTTTTATTTTTAGGTTGAACCTCTAATTTTAAGACATCATCATCTCTAAGAATTTTACTTTCACCTTCAAAAAGACCATTTGGTTCAATAATTACATTTTTTACATGAATCTCTCCAAATACTTTACCTGTTGGTAAAATATCAATTGAATCCCCTCTATACTCACCTTTAAATTCTCCTGCAACAAGCATTCTATGAGCATGTATCTCACCAATAACATTACCTGTTTTACCAATAACAACTTCTGCTGATGTTACTAAAGAACCATCAAATTCACCATTAATATGAATATCATTTTCGCAATCTATCTCACCCTTGATTTTTGTTCCAAGAGTAATAATACTTGCAGATATTTGTCCACCATTTTTACTATTTTTACCTATAAATGCCATTTTCCATCTCCTACTTAAAATATAGTTATTATTATATCCTACTTTTGCTACAGAATATATAAACTATTTCTCTATCCGAATCATTGCTATATTTTCATCAACACCATTTAGCTTAGCTAACTGTGTTATTGCATTTTGAATATCTTTTTCTTTACAAGTATGAGTTGTAAATAATACATTAGCTTTAGTTTTATTTAAAGATGGTTTTTGAAGCATCGATTCAATTGAAATATCAAATTTACCTAAAAGTGAAGCGATAGAAGCTAACACTCCACTCTCATCATTTACCTCTAATCTAATATAATATTTTGATATTATCTCATCTTTATCAAGAAGTTTTAATCCACTCTCTAAACTCTTTTTATATCCAAGCATTGGTCCTTGATTACCCCTTGTAATATCAATAATATCAGAAATCACAGCACTAGCAGTTGCATCTCCACCAGCCCCTGCTCCATAATACATTGTTTGACCAACTCTATCACCAACAACTGTAATAGCATTCATAACACCATCAACTTTTGCAATCATACTATGTTCTGGAATTAGTGTTGCATGAACTCTAAGTTCTACACCATCACCAATCTTTTTTGCAATTCCCAAAAGTTTAATCTCATATCCAAACTCTTTTGCAAATGCTACATCTGTATCTGTAATATTTTGGATTCCTTCAATTAAAATATCTTCAGGCTTTGCATCAATACCATAAGCGATACTTGCTAAAATCAAAAGTTTATGAGCGGCATCAAATCCACCAACATCAAATGTTGGATCAGCCTCTGCATATCCTAATTTTTGTGACTCTAAAAGAATATCATTATATAATGCACCCTCATTAATCATTTTTGTAAGCATATAGTTACAAGTACCGTTCATTATCCCCATAATTGATTCAATATGATTAGCACTTAAACCATTTCTTAATGCTCCAATAATTGGAATTCCACCAGCAGTACTTGCTTCATACATAAAAGGTATATCACCTGCAAGTTCTTGAAGTTCATATCTATGATATGCTAAAAGTGCTTTGTTTGCTGTTACTACAGACTTCCCATTGCTAAGAGCCTTTTTTACAATCTCATAAGGTTTCTCAACTCCACCCATAAGTTCCACAACAATATCAATCTCAGGGTCATCCAAAATATCATCAGCATTATCACTTAAAGAGATATTTACACCTCTTTTTTTACTAAGATTATGTACCACACCATGCTTGACAATAATTTTTTTACCAGCACGAGCCTCAATAATATCACTATTTTGCTCTAATATATTTGCAACAGATTCACCAACAGTTCCTACACCAATAATACCAATTTTAATCATTATTTTTGCTCCAATTTTCTATTTTTTTCTTCAGCAATATCTTTTAAAAACTTTTTGATATTTTTAGCTGCTTGACGAATTCTTTTTTCGTTTTCTATTAGAGCAATTCTTACGTACTCATCACCATACTTACCAAAGCCAATACCAGGGCTAACGGCAACCCCAGCTTTTACCAAAAGTTGTTTAGAGAACTCTAAGCTTCCCATATCTCTTGCAATCTCTGGAATTTTTGCCCATATAAACATACTCGCATTTGGTTTGCTTAGTTTCCATCCTGCATTAGAAAATGCTTCTATAGTAACATCTCTTCGTTTTTGGTATCGTGGAATTATTTCATCTTTTGGTATATTACTATATTCATCAAGTGCCACAGTAGCAGCTACTTGAATAGGTGTAAACATACCATAATCAAGCCATGATTTAATGCTTTGTAATGCTCCAATTAGTTTTGGATTACCAACAATAAATCCAACTCTCCATCCTGCCATATTATAACTTTTTGATAAGGTATAACATTCAACTGCTACATCCTTAGCACCTTTGACCTCTAAAATTGATGGTGTTGTATATCCATCAAATGTAATATCAGCATAAGCAATATCTGAGATAATATAAAATCTTTTTTCTTTTGCAATGGCTACTAATCTTTTGTAAAACTCTGGTGTAACTGTTGCAGTAGATGGATTATGAGGAAAATTTACAACCAAAAATTTAGCTCGTGGTACTGAATTATCTAGTGCATCTAAAAGATTCTCAAAAAATTTATCTTCATCAACTTCAAATGTATTTTCATCAAATACAAGTTTCATTTTTTCTACATTTGCTCCAGCTAATATAAATGCTTGAGAATGGATTGGATAAGTAGGGTCAGGAACAATTGCCACATCACCCAAATTTGATATAGCTTGAACTAAATGCACATAACCCTCTTTACTTCCCATTGTTGCAACAACTTCTGTATCTGGGTCTAAAATCACACCATATTTTCTTTTATACCATTTACTCATGGCAAGTCTAAGTTTATAGATACCCTTACTTGCACTATATCCGTGAGTTTTACTTCTATTTGCTGTTTCACATAATTTATCAATAATTGGTGTTGGTGTTGGTGCATCAGGATTTCCCATAGAAAAATCTATAATATCCTCACCTGCTCTTCTTGCAGACATTTTAAGGTCGTTAATCTGTGCAAAAATATATTTTGGCAATCTATTTATTTTATCAAACTGTATCTCATCAAACATTATATATATATCCTTTTTTTGTATCTATTGTCTTTACCAGACTCTATAACCACCTAAAGCTTTATATTCATCTTTAGTAACTTCTGCAACACCATCTTTATCAATTTTAAAATAGATTACATTTTTAACTTCATAACTTGTAGTTATATTATTATCATTTAAATCAAAACTTGCATTTTTTGTCATTAAAAGCCAATTACTATCTTTTACATCAAAAGTATAGCTTTGTGTTCTTTTATATGATCTATGCCATTTTTTTGTTGTATTTATAAAACCAAACCACATTTTTTTATGAGGGATTAGTTCAATACTCTCTCTAACATTTTCAACAACAAGAGGAGGAGTTGTCTTTGTTAAGTTTATATCACTTATATTATTATCTACCACTTCAGAAATAGAACTATTTAACTCTATATCTTTTTCATCTTCTGCTATATCATCTGTTGAGGTTATATTCTTCTCTACTACAATTGGTAATACACTTTTCTTCTTAGTTGTTGTATCTAAAATACTTTTCTTTAAAATAGCACTAGAAATATCTTTATTAACTTGAATATTAGATATATTTTTTTCTATATTAAAGAATGGTTCTACCTCAGAGAAGTGATGAAAACTCTTCTCGTAATAGTTTTCATATATATACCATGCACCATAAATAAGACCAAAGATTACAATCCAATATAATAGCTTTGATGAACTATTATTTGAAGAGCTATCTTCAATTGGTTCACAAAGAAGTGTTTGATACTCCGAAAGGCTTTTATTTACATTAAATTCATCTTTAATATCATTTTTTAAATCAGTTAAATCAATATCGTATTCTCTCTCTAAAATAGTTACAAAACCTATAGTTTTTATTTTTGTAAAACCAATATAGTTACCCTCTAGAAATTTTTTTAAACTTTCTATAGAGATATTAGTTTTAGTTGAAACACTATTAATACCATAATTATTTATTATATCAATAACACTTTTAATATTATTATCTTTGTTATTCTCTTCTTGCATCACCTATCCTATCAATTAAAATTGCTCCTGCAACACTAACATTTAAAGAATCAAACTCTCTTTTCATTTTTATAGATACAAAATTATCTATTTTTGCTTTTACTTTTTTAGAGAGACCATCACCTTCTGAACCCAAGACTAAAAGTCTTTTGTCTGCACATTCACACTCTTTTATATCTACCCCATCACTTGAAGCACCATAACTTTTAAAACCAATTTGAGAAAGTTCATTTAAATCATCCAGTATATTTTTAGATAACATAAAAGGCATATCTAATAAAGCTCCTGAACTAGTTCTTGTAATCGCTCCATAGTTTAACTGTTTTACACCAGAAGCAATAATAGCATCAACGCCAAGAGCATAAGCAGTTCTTACAATTGCACCAATATTTCCAACATCAGTCAAACTATCTAATATAACTATAAATTTACCATGCTTTATATCTTGAAAATTGCTCTGCTTAAATTGATCTATTTCAATTAAAATTCCTTGATGATTTCCACCCTTACTTTTTGCTTGGGCCCATTTATTTTCTAAGAATTTTATTTTTGTTCTATATTTATCAAAAATATCTTGAGGAAGAATACCTTTTTTTGATAAAAAAATCGTTTTTATCTTATCTTGATGCTTACTTAGTGCGTAGAGGCATACTTGTTTTCCATATATTATCATAAAGATATTTTATCAAAATTTTGCTGTATATTTACTCTATTTTTCAATAAGTTTGTTATATAATTCTTTAATACTCTTTCCAGTTAATCGTGATAAAAGTTTTGCTTTTATTTTTGGAGGAATATCAAAATTGATAATATCATCATATACTAAGACTTTTTGTTCATCATCTTTTGCTTGAATAATAACAACCCACTCACCTCTTATATTTATAGATTGAAACTCTTGTAATAAGTTTTTAGAACTATCTCTATAATATGTTTGAAATTTTTTAGTAAGTTCTTTAGCCAAAAACAGCTCTCTTGTATCATCTATTTCAGCTATTTCAGTTAAAAGTTTTAATAATCTATGAGGGGATTCATAAAGAATTGCATTTGTTTTAGAGTTTAAGGCTTTGATAAGAGCCTCTCTTCTATTTGTCCCTTTATGTGGCAAAAATGCAAAAAAGGTAAATTCCCCCTCTTTAAATCCACTAGCTGCATAAGCTGTTGTTAGTGCATTTGCACCTGGTAATACATCATATTGGATATTATTTTCTTGACAATATTCAACTAATATTTCACCAGGGTCTGAGATAACGGGCATACCAGCATCAGAAGCATAAATAACTTTTAAATCTTGTAATTTATCTGATATTTCTAATAGTCTATCTTGACCATTATGTTCATTAAAGGATATAAAATCAACATCAGGATATTGAAGATTAAATCTTGATTCAAGTAATCTAAGTAATCTTTTAGTTTCTCTTGTATCTTCACATAAAATAAGTTCAGCCTCTTCAAAAAGCTTTATAGCACGAATAGTAATATCTTGTGGGTTTCCGATTGGAGTTGGTACAAATGTTAGCATTAATATCTCTTTTTTTATAACACTATAATTTTATAGTACCTAAGGAAGGTACTATTAAATATAAATTAAGATAATTTATATTTTTTCTTAAATTTATCAACACGACCTGCCGCATCAACAATTTTTTCAGAACCAGTAAAAAATGGATGACATTCATTACAAATATCCACAGTCATTGTTTCTTTATTTGTTTGAATTACAAATTCGTTTCCACATGCACAACTTACCTGACAATCTTTAAAATCTGGGTGTATATCTTTTCTCATTATAATTTGTCCCTTTCGATATATTTTTATATTTAATAAATAATCCGTATATTTTGATACAGATAATTTTAGAGCGTCATTATATCTAAATAGTTTTAAAATATTATAAAGAACTAGAATTGATATTTGTTCTATTTACAAAAATTAGC
Organism: uncultured Sulfurovum sp.; assembly: GCA_964457735.1. Lineage (GTDB taxonomy): Bacteria > Campylobacterota > Campylobacteria > Campylobacterales > Sulfurovaceae > FS08-3. The sequence goes on from CAYWFW010000149.1 coordinate 9,208, forward strand.
TAATAACCCCTCTTTTAAGGCTTGATATTGCTCTTTTCCTTGATATTTTTTTACAATATATAATCCTAAACATATTGCAGTTGCTGGTCCTTGTGATGTTATAATATTTCCATCCTCTATCACTTTATCAATATTGTTATA
>CAYWFW010000150.1:0-3135 GCA_964457735.1 uncultured Sulfurovum sp.
ATCCAACCAAAACTCCACCAATAAGTGATTTTGATGAGTGATAAAATCCAAGAAAAAATAGAAGTGATATTATAGAAATTATAGAAAATCTTAAATCTTTTTTATAAATAACAGCTACAATTGAAGCAACAAGGGAGTAAATCAAAAACATATTTATACCATCTGTATCCATATATCCTAAATAACTTCTTGTATAATAGTTTATACCAATCACTCCAATAATTGCCACAAAAAAACTAAATTGAGTTTTATTTAAAATATATCCCAAAACTATAATAGGAATTACCACAAGTGAAGCCAAAAAAGCAGGTAAAACAAACATTATCCAATCAATATGAATAGTAGTAATAATTGAAGTATAGGCGATAATATAAGCTAAAATAAAATCACCACTAAATGCAAATTCCACACCTTTTAAAATCTCTTTGGCATAATATCCATACAATCCTGCATCATCACTCCATATTGGGATAGGACGACCCTCAAACCAATATTCATCAACTCCTATAATATTATTAAAAACTAATAATCTCACAAATGCACCAAATATATAGGCAATAGATAGATAAAATATCAACTCTTTCTTTTTTTGTTCTTTCTCTTTTATTATCATAATTTCTCTTTTTTCAAGTTTACCTAATTTTAACAAAATTTAGATAAAATCACATAATTTAAAAATAACTAAGGAAATATATATGGGATTAAGTATCGCACTTGTTGGACTTCCAAATGTAGGGAAATCAACAACTTTTAATGCACTAACAAAAGCTCAAAATGCAGAGAGTCAAAACTATCCATTTTGTACAATAGAACCAAATAAGGCAGTTGTTCCTGTGCCAGATAAAAGATTAGACGAATTGGCAAAAATCGTGAATCCAAAAAGAATTCAATATTCAACGCTAGATTTTGTGGATATTGCTGGGCTTGTAAAAGGTGCGAGTAAAGGTGAAGGATTAGGAAACAAATTTTTATCTAATATTCGTGAAACAGAGGTTATCTTGCATATTGTTAGATGTTTTGATGATGATAATATTACTCATGTTGAGGGTTCAATTGACCCACTTAGAGATATAGAGATAATTGAACAAGAGTTACTTTTTGCAGATATGGATGCTATTCAAAAAAGAGTAGATATGTTGGCAAAAAAAGCTAGAGGAAACGATAAAATTGCTAAAGCACAACTCGTGATAGCAGAGGAATTATTAAATCATGTTGCTGATGAACAACCAGTTTATACATTTGATAAGATTGATAGCGAAGAGTTTAAAGCGATTAATAAAGATTTGAGATTTCTAACATCTAAAGAGATTATTTATGCTGTAAATGTAGATGAAGATGGACTTAGCGAAGATAATGATTATGTAAAAATTGTTAGAGAATATGCAAAAAATAAAAATTCAGAAGTGATAAAACTTTGTGCTAGAGTTGAAGAAGAGATGGTGGATTTTGATGATGAAGATAAGATGGAGATGCTTAATGATTTAGGTGTAACTGAAAGTGGTCTTGATCAAATTATCCATAAAGGTTTTGATAAACTGGGTCTTATGAGCTATTTTACAGCTGGTGTTCAAGAGGTAAGAGCATGGACAATTGGCAAAAATACAACTGCTCCAAAAGCCGCTGCCGTTATCCATAATGATTTTGAAAAAGGTTTTATTAGAGCAGAGGTTATTGCTTATGATGATTTTATTGAATTTGGTGGAGATAATGGTGCAAAAGATGCAGGTAAAAATAGACTAGAGGGTAAAGAATATATTGTACAAGATGGCGATGTAATGCACTTTAGATTTAATGTATAAAGATATATGATGAAAAAGAATCTATTTTTTATAGCTTTATTAATATCAGTTTTATTTACTGGGTGTAATGGAAAAAGAGGCTCATTTATCCATATTAAAGAGAGCAATAATTCTGTAGAATCCACCGTCAAAAAATTAGAAGATTTAATTAAAAAAGATGGATTAACACATTTTTATACCATAAATCATTCTAAAAATGCAAAAGATGTAAATATTAAACTTAGAGATGAAAGCTTAGTCATTTTTGGAAATGCTAGTATGGGTTCAAGATTGATTAGATGTAATCAAACAATGGGTCTTGATTTACCTCTTAAAATACTGATTTATGAAGATTTTGATGGATTTACAAAGATAAGTTATACAAATCCAGAATATTATACCTTGACTCATAATATTAAAGATAAAAAGTGCTTGGCTATTATTACAAAAGCTTCTATTGCTCTTGATGTTCTTAGTGAAAAATTAGTTAAATAATAGAAATTGATAAAGGATTTAAATGACTGTGCATTCTTCTTTTTTTATTAAACCTCTTTTAAAATTAGGAACTGGTGCTTTAGCTTCAGCTTTTAGTGAGGCTAAAGCTATCACTTCCAATGAATTTTGCAAGAAGTCTAATAATAAATTTAAACAAATATCTACTTCTTTAGATTTACGTTTTTTAGGAATAAAATAGATGGAAATTCAATCCTCCCAATTAAATTACCAAGATATAAAAAATAAAATATATACTATTCGTAATGTACAAGTTATGTTTGATAGAGATTTATCAGCACTTTATAAAGTTGAAACAAGACGATTAAATGAGCAAGTCAAAAGAAATATTAAAAGATTTCCTAGTGAATTTATGTTTCAGCTAACAAAAGAAGAATTAGAAAATTGGAAGTCGCAATATGCGACATCCAGTAAAGAAATTATGGGTTTAAGAAAACTACCTTATGTTTTTACCGAACAGGGTGTATCTATGTTAAGTGCTGTTTTAAGAAGTGATATTGCTATAGAGATAAGTATTCATATAATTAAAAGTTTTATAGAAATGAAAAAATTTATATCTATAAACACAAATTTATTTCAAAGATTGGAAAATATTGAATCCAATCATTTAAAATATAAACTTGAGTCAAATGAAAAATTTAATAAATTATTTAATGCATTAGAGTCAAAAGAGATAGAACATAAGCAGGGTATATTTTATGATGGACAAATATTTGATGCCTATACTTTTATATCAGATTTAATACGAGAAGCTAAAAAAAGTATCATACTTATTGATAACTATGTAGATGATAGTGTATTAACTCTTTTTAGTAAAAATCAAAATATAGATATAACAATTTAT
>CAYWFW010000151.1:0-2781 GCA_964457735.1 uncultured Sulfurovum sp.
TTCAAGAGTATTTGGAAAATAATATATCTCAGCAAGATATTTTTGATGATATTAATGGAAAAATCAAGGAGATAGCTACTCAAAAACAAGAGGAATTAGATACCATTTTAAAAGGAAAGTTTTTAAAATGGATAAAAGATAAACAAGTTTTATTTGAAAAAAATAATATATCTACTATTTTACCTCAAGCAACTGCTTATGCAGATATTAGAGAATTTCATAAAAGTAGATTGGAGAAGAACAAGATAGATTCTCTTGCGACCAAAGATGATATAGAAGATATTATTCAAGATATAGTTTTAAAATATAAACCTGATGATACAACGATTAACTATTTTGAACTTATTTTAAAAAATATATCAAAAAATAGACTTTGGTTTGATAAGTGGAATAAGATGATAGATATAGTAAAACTTTAATAATTAGAGGTAATTTATGAATGATAAGCTATTTAAGGATATAAAACATATATCAGAAGAGATGTTTAATACAGATTTTTTTACATTTTTTCATGGTTCTATATCTGCAAAAGTTTCGGAGTATGGTTTTGTAATCAACAAAAAAGATACTATTTTAGATAATATTTCTCAAGAATCTTTGATATATCTAAATTCTCAAAAACGTGATTATAGATGGAATTTAGCAAGTGGAGATGTAGATATTCATGAGCATATTTATAATAGTATATCATCTGCAAAGTATATATCTTTTACAATGTCCCCATATATTACAGCATTTTCTCTTAAGCACTCAAAAATTATACCACAAGACTATTTTGGTTCTACACTTTTGGGTAGTCAGATTATCTATGACCCTAAAAATTTTAACAATTGGCTTGATAGAGCCCCTTTTGAGATTCCAATCTTTTTTAAGAAAAATAGAACACACTTTATGATTATCAAAGGTTTTGGCGTTATTGCTTATGATAGAGATTTAGTAGAGATGGCAAAAAAGCTCTCTATTTTAGAGAACTCTTGCAAACTTTTAATGATTAGTTAAAATTTTTTTAGTTTTTTTATTTAACCATTTTCTCATAACTTTTATCTGTTCTTTTGTTCTAATTGTGGCAGTTGCACCTTGAGAATCTCTAGCATTCATAGACGCTCTATTATCTAATAATTCAAGAATATTCTCTTTTATTCTATTATCAACACTTTGTAAATCGTCTAGCGTAAGTTCAGAAATATCAACACCTTTTGATTCTGCTAAATTTACACAATCACCTGTAATATAATAAGCATCTCTAAAAGCAATACCAACCTCTTTTACCAGATAATCAGCCAAATCTGTGGCACTTAAATGACCAATCATACAAGCTTTTTCCATATTATCCACATTAACATTCATCTGAGCCATCATCTCTTCAAGAACTTTAAGACTAAGGGTTGCCGTTTTAATACTATCAAAAACCCCCTCTTTATCCTCTTGCATATCTTTATTATATGCTAATGGTAGAGATTTCATAACAGTTAATAGCGATATTAAGTTACCATTTACACGTCCTGTTTTTCCTCGCAAGAGTTCTGGAATATCAGGATTTTTCTTTTGAGGCATAATTGAACTTCCTGTTGCATGAGCGTCACTAAGAGTTATAAATCCAAATTCACTAGATGACCATAAAATTAGCTCTTCGCTAAGACGACTAATGTGCATCATCATTGTTGAGATATTATATAACATATCTAACGCAAAATCTCTATCACTTACTGTATCTAAACAATTTAGAGTGGGCTTTTTAAATCCAAGCTCTTTTGAGGTCATCTCTCTATCAATATTATGTGGAGTTCCTGCTAAGGCAGCACAACCTAAAGGGGAATAATTATTTCTATCATAAGCATCTATAAATCTTTTGTAATCTCGTTTAAACATACTTACATAAGCCATCATATGATAGCCAAAGTTGATTGGTTGAGCGTGTTGAAGATGGGTCATCCCAGGGAGAAGCGTATCTGTATGTTTTGAAGCGATAGAGATAAAAGTATCAATATTTTTTAAAAGCAAAGAGGCTATATCAAGACTATTTTTTTGAACAAATAATCTAAAATCAACAGCTACTTGATCGTTTCTACTTCTTGCAGTATGAAGCCTTTTCCCACTATCTCCTGCAATCTGTGTAACTCTGCTTTCTACTGCCATATGAATATCTTCATCATCTCCATCTAGTGTTAATTTTCCAGTTTTTATCTCATCTCTAACCTGTTTAAGAGCATTTTTTATATCTTTATACTCTTTTTTTGAGATAATCCCCTGTTTTTGTAACATTTTTGAATGAGCTAAAGAACCTTGAATATCCTCTTTATATAGTAATTTATCAAATGGTAAAGATTGATTTAACTCTTGAAGTAATTTTGAACTCTCTTGTGAAATATGAGCAGAAGCTATTTTTTTAGACATATAATCTCCTAGTTTTAATAATCACTAACATTGCATATTTTGATAAATAGTATGTAACATTAGTTAATAACATTTTATCATAAATATCTAATATTTTAAATTCTCTTTATTTTTAGCAGATATTATGATTAAGATTTGATGTTACGCATATTTAGATTATTTTAAAAATTCAAGGGATTGCCCAAATACTAATGAAATAAGCAATATAATGGTGGGTTTCACCCACCCTACTAATGGTTTTTTGCCGTAGATTCCGTGTTAAAGAAACCTTAAAAATCTACAAATATAACAATTATTTTTCAACAACCAATGGCTTATAAATTTCTCTACTTCTAAAGAGAGAAAAAGCCATTAAAATCAATTTTCTCATAGAAGCTACAACAGCTA
>CAYWFW010000152.1:0-3323 GCA_964457735.1 uncultured Sulfurovum sp.
ATTTTTTATTATTTTAGTGGATTTTTGATTAATCCTAAGTAAAAATCTTGTAACTAATCATTCTATAAAAAAGAAATTCTTTTCTTATCTACTTATTCTGATATTAATATAATTATTAATGCCTATAATTTACCCAAACTATATTTAAGTTGTTTTTTTTCTTATAATTACTTTAAAATCAAATTATTAAAATGATATAATCCAAAATTAACAATTAAAGGCTATTTTGTATGGAGATGAGTGAGATATTAAATCACATGATGGAACCTAGGAACTATGGTAATATGGATAATTGCGATGCAGATGGAATTGGTAAGAATCCTGAAAACTCTGAAAAAGTTGCAATATACCTAAAAATTGAAGATAATAAAATATCTGATATAAAATTTCAAGCTATTGGATGCAGTACTACTATTGTTGCTGGGTCAATCTTTACAGATTCTGTAAAAGGTCAATCATTAGAAGATGCAGATGAGTTAGCAGATAAAATATTAAATATGCTAGATGGTATGAGTTCAGAAGATGCAGCTTGTTCTGAGATGGTAGCGATTGCATATAAATCTTCATTAGAAACATATAAGCATAGATTAAAAGATGCAGACTATCCAACTATTACCAAAATGATATTAGGTACATGCCAACCAAAAGAGGAAATATAAAAATGTTAAGTTTATCAAAAAGAGTTCATGAAGTATGGTTAGTTACACTTATGGCAGGATTTATGAGTAAAAATGAGAGTAAGTTAAAATTATACGATATATCAGATATTATGTTTCGCCACTTTACTTGGATTGAAAATGATTTAATAAAATCTAAGATTGATTATGATTATGATAGAGATATGATTCCTGTTAAAGTGGAAAAATTGAGTGTTATCTTAAATGATATAAATCTAAGATTATCAACAATTGAATTAGAGCTTATTAAATTAGATGACAGAGATTTAGCAAAAAGAGTTGAGAGTGATATTAAATATATAAAATTTTTACTTTTATCTTTACCAGATGAGAGTATAACAGCATTTAATACACAAAGAAAACTTGATAATATAGAGTTAAATGAGGAAGCAACTGATGCTTTAACACTATTTCTATTTGAAGAGGGCTATAAAGAATATGAACTTATTATGATTTATAATTACCTTAAGGCAAATAGTAATGATGGATTTTTAAATCGTATATTTAGTATTCTTATTGATGAGAGTTTTTTCCATTTAAAAAGTTTTGGTGATATGATGGCAAAGATGGGAATCTTAGGAGTACCAAGAGTGATACACAAAGAGTTATATAAGGTAACTAATGTTGTTGAGTTTTTAAAAGATGGAATTAATGAAGAGCTTTTAGCAAAAGAGGAGTGTAAAAAATTAGCTGATGCAGTTTCTAGTGATAGTCAAGAATTAGCAAAGTTTTTTGACTTTATAAACCATCAAGAAAATTATCATATTGCTTTAATGAAAGAAGCGTTAGAATATTATACAAAGGAAAAAAATGTCTAAATATTATACATCTCGTATGTCACAAGTTTTTGGTAGTTTTGCTAATAAAAAATTTACTAAATTTACACAGAAAATTATCAATAGTAGTTATGTTAAATTGATGGGACTTGATATGAGTGAATTTAATGAACCTCATGAGTATGAAACATTAAATGCACTTTTTACAAGAGAATTAAAAGAACCTAGAAAATTTGATAAATATGATAATAGCATAATTTCTCCTGTTGATGGACTTGTTACAGAGTGCGGGGAGATAAAAGATGGTATATCTTATCAGATTAAAGGGATGGAGTACAAAATAGATGAGCTATTAGGTCATAACTATAGTGAAGATATTGCTCTATTAGAAAATGGTGATTTTGTAAATTTATATTTATCTCCAAAAGATTATCATAGATATCATATGCCAATGGTTTTAAAAATTGTTAGTACTACTCACATTCCAGGAAAGTTATATCCTGTAAATAAAAGATACTTAAATAAAAAGAATAATCTGTTTATAGAAAATGAGAGAGTTATTATTAAAACAATTGATTCAAAAGGTAAAATTCACTTTTTAGTTCTTGTTGGAGCATTAAATGTTGGTAAAATGGTTGTGACTTTTGAAGATAGAGTTAAAACAAATATTGATACTACAAAAAGTACACACTATACATATACAGATAATAATATCTATGATAAAAAAATGAAACTAAAAAAAGGTGATCTTTTTGGTTGGTTTGAAATGGGTTCAACTGTTCTTATGTTTTCTCAAAAAGATGCCGTTGAGTATGATTTGGAAATTGGAAAGAGTGTAAAATTTGCCGATAAGATAGGTAGCGTATTATAGTAATGTCAGAACTATCTAAAGATTTATATATTTTTGATATGGATGGAACGCTTATTAATAGCTCTATTACTATTGCAAATGCTATAAACTTTGTTAGGAAGAAAATAGATTTAGAACCTATGGATGTTAATCATATTATAAAAAAAATTAATGATCAAACCATCCATCCCGCAAGATATTTTTATGGATTAAATGAGTTTGAATCTAGGCACGAAAGTTGGTTTCAAGAGTATTATAGCAAAAATCATAAACAGGAACTAGTTCTTTATGATGGTGTAAAGAATCTTCTAATTGATTTAAAAGAGAAAGGTGCATTATTGGCAATTGCAACAAATGCCTACAAAGCTTCTGCTATTGAATCTCTTAGGTTTTTGAAGATTTATGATATTTTTGATTCTATCGCTTGTTATGATGAGGTAAAAATGGGTAAACCTCATCCTGATATGTTATATAAAATATTAGATGAGTTAGATATTTCAAATAACAATAGTATATTTATAGGTGATGGTAATAGAGATAAAATAGCTGCACAAAGAGCCGATATTGATTATATTATGGTAAATTGGGGTTTTTCCAATCATCAAGAGGCTATATCAAGTGTAGATAAATTAAGTCATAAATTAATCTATGGATAGTTATGATTTAGATAATCTTATTATCTGTCATAAATGTCATACGCTCCATCATACAATAGAGATAGATTACAAATCCAAAGTTTATTGTTCTAAGTGTAAAACAGTTTTATATCAAAATAATTCAAACCTTATAAACACTATTTTAGCAATAGGTATATCCACCATGATACTATTTATTGTATCTCTTTTGTTTCCAATAATAGAAATTTCGGTACTTGGAAGCAGAGAATCGTTTACAATACCATCTATGGTTTTTATGCTTTTACAAAATAAATATTATATAGTAGGATTTATGCTCCTATTTTTATTAATAATAATCCCATTTTTATCTATATCTTTATATATTCTTATATCTATATTTATA
>CAYWFW010000153.1:0-3805 GCA_964457735.1 uncultured Sulfurovum sp.
AAAAAAGGATATAACTCTTAAAATTTTTTTTCACTTTGTTTTTGGTTTTAGAATATAATGCTCTGGTGTGGGATTTGCAGTTTAATCTATATTTAAGTTCTATTTACTATCTAACTTTTGACGAGGCTAAAGCCGTCGTGTCCGTAATCTAGGATATGATGGCTTTAGCCTCATTAAGAGGTGTAAAAGATAGAGCTAAAGCACCACTTCCAAATCTTAAAACCAAATAGTAAAAATGACCTAAATTTAGATTAAATTGCTAAGCCTAGGGGGGTATCACCTTGTAATACCCCTACAAATTTTACATCATTCCTGGCATTCCACCCATATCAGGCATAGCAGGAGGAGGAGTTGGATTTTCTTTAATATCGCTAATAGTTGCTTCTGTCGTTAAAAGAAGTGATGCAACAGAAACTGCATTTTGCATCGCTACTCTACCAACTTTTACAGGATCAACAATTCCAGTTTCAAACATATCAACATACTCACCAGTTGCAGCATTAAATCCAATATTAGAATTTTCTGATTTCATCACTTCATTAACAACAACACCAGCATCAAAACCAGCATTTGAAGCTATCTGTTTCATTGGAGCAGAAACAGCTCTCATAATAATATCAGCACCAATTTTTTGGTCACCAGTTAAATCAATAGTGATACTTAGTGAGGCTTTAATTAATGCAGCACCACCACCAACCACAATACCCTCTTCAACAGCAGCACGAGTCGCAGAAAGTGCATCATCAACTCTATCTTTTTTCTCTTTCATCTCTGTTTCTGTTGCAGCACCAACTTTGATAACAGCCACACCACCACTAAGTTTTGCAAGTCTCTCTTGAAGTTTCTCTTTATCGTATTCGCTTGTGGTTGTACCAACTTGAGTTTTTATCTCATTAACTCTAGCTTCTACATTTGCTGGATTTCCTTTTCCATCAACAATTACAGTATCATCTTTATCAATCACAATTTTTGCACATTGACCAAGGTTTTGTACAGTTGCTTTATCTAGCGTAAGACCAAGTTCATCTGTAATTAGTGTTGCACCAGTTAAGATTGCAATATCATTAAGCATAGCTTTTTTTCTATCACCAAAACCTGGAGCTTTAACAGCAGATATATTTAATACACCTTTTAGTCTATTTAGAACCAAAGTTGCCAAAGCTTCACCCTCAACATCATCAGCAATAATTAATAGTGGTCTTCCACTTTGTTGAATCTGCTCTAAAATTGGAACTAAATCTTTTAGAGATGTAATCTTAGCATCTGTAATTAAGATTAATGGATTTTCCATCTCACAAGTCATTTTTTCTGAATTTGTTACAAAATATGGAGATAAATAACCTCTATCAAACTGCATACCCTCAACAACTTCTAGGGCATCATCAATACCTTTAGCCTCTTCAACAGTGATTACACCATCTTTCCCAACTCTATCCATAGCTTCAGCAATCAAATCACCGATTGAACTATCAGAGTTTGCAGATATTGTTGCAACTTGAGCAATTTCAACTTTATCATTAACCTCTCTACTCATACCCTTAAGAGCTTCGATAATCTGACTAGTTGCTTTATCCATTCCTCTTTTAACCTCTATTGGATTAGCTCCAGCAGTGATATTTCTTAGACCCTCTTTGAAAATTGCATGAGCCAAAACTGTTGCAGTTGTTGTTCCATCTCCTGCTTCATCAGCAGTATTTGAAGCTACCTCTTTAACTAATTGAACCCCCATATTTTCTAGTGTATCTTCTAGTTCAACTTCTCTTGCCACACTCACACCATCTTTTGTGATATGAGGAGCTCCATAACTTTTTTGAATTAAAACATTTCGTCCACGAGGTCCCATTGTTACTTTTACCGCGTCAGCTAGTTTTGTAACACCTTCAAATAGTCCATTTCTTGCAGTATCAGAAAAAAATATCTCTTTTGCCATTTTTTATTATCCTTTAGTATTTTTATATTATTTATTTTAACAGAAGTGGCACTTTAGCTCCACCATATTAAGCTAAAAGCTGAGGCTAAAGCCACAGTTCCAAAATAATTAATCTATTATTCCGTAAATATCTTCGCTATTTAATATTAATAACTCTTCATTATCTACTGTAATCTCTGTAATTTTAAATTTACCAAAAACCACCATATCGCCTTCATTGATACCATCCTCTTTTGCATCATTTCCAACTGCAATTACTTTGCCTTGAAATGGTTTCTCTTTTGCACTATCGGGTATAATAATACCTGATGCTGTTGTATTTTGTTGCTCTTCTCTTTTTATTAAAACACGATTTCCTAATGGTTTAAATGCCATTTTTTTACCTTTAATTATAATTTATAAATTGTATTTTAGCATTTTTTAATTAATTCTTTATAAATAGACTTGACAATATTAAAAAAACTTGATATAATCTCGTTCCATATAAAAATGTGGCAGGATAGCTCAGTTGGTTAGAGCGCTGGTCTCATAAGCCGGAGGTCGGGGATTCGAGTTCCCCTTCTGCTACCACTTTTTTAAAAATCAAATATCTTTTTCAAAAATTAATTTACTAAAACAAAATTTTTATTATATTTACAGACCAATTTTTTATAACCTCAAATTTTTAATATTTATTTAATATAAATTAATATCAAAGTTTTTATAAATTAATCTTAAATAATATAAAAATATGTTATTCTTACTAAAAGAGTTTAAAAAGGAGTAAATTATGATAAAAAAAATCTCATCAGCAATGATAATAATTACATTTTTGTCATCTCTAAATGCTAGAGAAATGGACAATGCAGAAAGATTTATAGGATTGGAAGTTGGTGCATCAACTATTCAAGCTAATACAGGTGGTATATATGGAGAGCTTAATGTAAAGGGTACAGATGCTGTTTATGGTCTTAGACTAGGGGCTCAAAATAAAGATTGGAGAACAATCTTAGCATTAAATTATTATGATAATACAGATAGTGATCAAAATTATGAAACAGCTCTTGTTGGATTTGATTATTATTTATTAACATCTCAATTTAATACAACTTCATTTAGACCATATCTTGGAGTTCATGGTGGATATATGAATTATGAATCAACTATGAAAGAATCTGATGGATTTTTTTATGGTGGACAAGCTGGATTTACAGTTGATGTTGCTGATACTGTAGATGTTGATATTGCATATAGATATTCTCTTGGTGATGTGGATGAAGTTGATAGTATAGGTAGTTTTATACTTGGTCTTAATTATTTATATTAATTGAGGATATTATTATGAATAAATATATAAAATTTTTGGCTATTGTACTCTCTATTATTATCATAACAAGTTGTGGTAGTAATAGCAAGATGGATCCTCTTAGCAGTGATAGTAATATTACAGATTTTACATCTTCTACAATAGAAGATGAAAGAAATACAACGCTTAATGCAGAGATAACAATACCTACTGCAGATGCAAAAATCCCTGTAACAGATGATTATACCTTTATTAATGCTACTCCAACACTTGAGGTGGAAGAATCAAATAGTAGTTACATTCTTAAGGTGCAACTGATACAAAATGGTTTTGGACTATCAGGTAAAACAGTTAATCTAAAAGCATTCTCTAATTCAAATGATAAATATGGTACATTTGAATCTATGAGTTCATCTACTGATGATCAAGGGTATGCAATTTTTATATATAATGCACCAGAAGATATTAAAGCTGTTAATGGTAAAACAATTACCATAGAAGCTTTATTAGATACAGAAGGTGAGATTGATGAAAATAATAATACAATAGAGTTAAGTCAAAATTTTATACTAAGATTTAATGAGACAGAA
>CAYWFW010000154.1:0-4028 GCA_964457735.1 uncultured Sulfurovum sp.
TCCTATTTTAAAAGAGGCAAAAGCAAAAAGAGCATTATTACTTAATATGTCAGTTGCTAGTCATTGCCCACTTCTTGATAGTGCAAAAGAACCTCTAAAAAATAGACTTAATGAGATTTTAAAAGATAATTTTATCGCCCCTGTAATATCTAATGTAACAGCAGATAAATACAATTCAAAAGATGAAGCTTTAGAGTTATTAGCAAATCAACTTACATCACCTGTAAAATATAAACAATCAATTGCAAATTTTGATGGGGATGTAGATTGTTATGTTGAATTTGGTCATGGTGGAGTTCTTAAAGGATTAAACAAAAGAGCCACAAAAAAACCTCATTTTGTAGTTTCTGATATGGCCTCTCTTGAAATTGCTATTGATGAGATAAATAAATTAAATTTAGAGAATTAAAATGAAGAAAGTATACCTAAAATCATTTATATTTTTATTAATATCTAGTTCATTTATAGCATGTGGGAGTAGTGGTGGTAGTGATGCTGCTAATAATTCATCTTTAAATGACAATAGTACACATAATGATGAAAATCTAACAGTGGTAATAGAAGATAATATAACAATAAAAGAGCCGATTAATATAGTTCCTGTTGCAGATGCAGGGATTGATTTAAATGTAACATTTCCAGAAGCTATTATTCTTGATGGTTCAAATAGTTATGATACAAATGGTTCAATTGTAAAATATCAATGGAGATATCAAGATAGTGTAATTTCAGATGAAGTTAGCGTAGTATTAGATGATTTAGAAGAGGGTAGCTACACATATACTCTAAGTGTAACTGATGACAAAAATGCCACTTCAACGGATGATATTACTATTATGACATACTCTGATACAGTTGTTACACTTCAAACAAATCAAGGGGATATTGATTTAAAAATGTTTTCTGATATTGCTCCAAAAGCTGTAGAGAATTTTGTAACTCATAGTGAAAATGGTTATTATGATGGTCTTTTATTTCATAGAGTTATTAAAGATTTTATGATTCAAGGTGGAGACCCTCTTGGAACTGGTATGGGTGGAGAATCTATTTGGGGAGAAGATTTTGAAAATGAGATTGATGTTAATATAAATTTTGATAGACCTTTTTTATTAGCAATGGGTAATAAGCAAACAACTACAAGTAATGGTAGTCAGTTTTTTATTACAACATCAAAAGCAGAATATTTAAATGGAGATTATAGTATATTTGGTGAAGTTATAGATGGAAATGAAACTGTAACAAAAATTGAAAATACACCAACAGGTTCAAGAGATAAGCCAAGTGATGATCAAATCATTACAAAAGCTTTTGTAAAATTTAAGATAGATTAAACTTTTTGGAAGTGATATTTTATTAGCTCAAGTTAATAAATTAAGGATTTTATGCTTTTGGACACGGTGCTTCAGCTCCGTACATTAGGGAGAGGCTGAAGCCATCTCGTCCGAAAAATACCTTAATTCATTGGCATTGGGCTAAAGTCATCACCTCCAAATTTTATAAAAAATAAACTAAAGAAAGAAGAATATGAAAATAGCAATAATGGGTGCAATGGCAGAAGAGATAGAACCTCTTTTAGCTCAGGTTGAAAATATAAAAGAGACAACTTATGCAAAGAATAAATATTATGAAGCCACTTATCAGGGCAAAGATATAGTTATAGCATATTCAAAGATAGGTAAGGTTTTTGCCTCTCTTACAGCAACTATATTAATTGAAAAATTTGGTTGTGATAGATTACTCTTTTCTGGAGTAGCAGGGGCTATAAATAAAGATTTGTCTATTGGTGATTTGATTGTTGCAAATAAGTTATGCCAACATGATTTGGATATTACAGCCTTTGGTCATCCTTATGGATTTGTACCAGAGGGAGGTCAGTTTGTTCATTGTGATAAACAGCTAGTAGAACTTAGCAAAAAAGTTGCAAAGAATTTGGATATTCACCTATATGAAGGTATTATCGCAACTGGTGACCAATTTGTGGCAGATAATGACAAGAAGGCATGGATTAGTGATACTTTTTGTGCTGATGCGTTAGAGATGGAGGGTAGCAGTGTTGGAGTAATTTGTGATGCATTGGATGTTCCATTTTTTATCCTTAGAGCGATAAGTGATACTGCTGATGATAGTGCTGATGTAGATTTTGATGAATTTTTACACAACTCAGCAAAAATAAGTGCTAATTTTATTTTAAATATGGTCAAAGAGATAGAGTAAAAATAATAACTTAGGGTGCGTAGGGGCAAATCTCTTGTAGTTGCCCTTTATAGTCTACACGACTTAACCCCACTTCTCAATCTTCCCCTCCATATCAATAAGAATCAAGTATAATCTCAAATCAAACTCTACTTGATGATATGATGGTTGCATATATTGACATAATTTATAAAACGCTTTATTATGCTCTTTCTCTTTAAAATGAGCTAATTCATGCACCACAATCATCTCCAAAAATTCTCTTGGAGCTTTTTTAAACATAGATGCTACTCTAATCTCATTTTTGGCTTTTAACTTTGAACCTTGAACTCTTGATATAAAATGATGAGTACCTAAAGCATTATAAATTATATTTATCTTGCCATCATAAAATGTTTTAGTTAGAGGAGGGGACTTTTTGATAAAGCTATTTTTGATATTATTTGTATAGCTAAAGAGTACTTTATCACTTGTGATATTATGAGTATTAGGATATTTAGACAAAAGATATTCTTTTAATCCATCTCTATTTATTAATCTAAGCACATCCTCTTTGATACTATTTGGATAATTATTAAGATATTTTAATCTATTCATAAGACCTCACTAATCGATAAATCGCAAGATTGAATAAGTGCCATTACACTATCTCCAACTTTAAGCCCCATCTGCTTAGATGAATTATATGTAATAATTGATTCTAAAATCTCATCTTTAATAGCTAACTTAACGCTACTTAAAAGTTTGCCATTTTCTATATCAACTATCTTTGACTTAAGAATATTATCACAACTAATAATTCCACAAGTGATGGCTTTAGCCTCTTTGGAAATAATAATATTAGTAGGTTTTATTGCCAACTTTACTTGTGTACCTATCTTTATATCACAAGAGAGTTCAAGACTTATCATAGATAACTCTTGTGAATTAAAATCAAATTTTACAATATGAAGAGCATCACAATTTTGTATATCTATCACTTTTGCTCGAAAAGAACTCATTTAACCAAATATCCAAAATCTATAAAAATCTTTTTTGCACTATCACTTAATATAAAATCATAAAATGCTTTTACCTCTGCGTTATCTTTTGCATTTTTTAAAATCACAATACCTTGATTAATTGGAGTATATAGGTTTGAATCTACCTCTACCCAGTTTATATCTTTTTTAAAGTGACCCATTTGTGGGCTATATAACGATGATGACGCAATCATTCCAATATCTGTAGCAGTTACAGTATAAGATACAGTTTGAGAAATTGACTCTCCATAAACAAACTTTGTTTTTATCTCATCATAAATTTTAGCGTTTTTTATCGCCTCAAGGGATGCTTTTCCATAAGGAGCTGTTTTGGGATTTGCTATGGCAATTTTTATAATATTTTTATCTTTTAAAAGCTCTATACCTTTACTAAAATCTTGTTTTTTATTGCTCAAAATTGCCAAACTTCCTCTGGCATAAATTATCGGTTTAGTAATTGCTACTTTATCATCATATAAAGATTGTGGATATTTCATATTTGCAGAGATAAAAATATTATAAGGTGCTCCATTTTTGATTTGAGCTGTTAATTTTCCACTTCCTCCAACTGTTACTCTCACTTTTATATCAGGATAACTCTTATTAAACTCTTTTTTAAGTTCATCTATTGCATAACTCACATTTGCAGCTACAGCAACATTTATATCCCCTGCGACTAAAGAATGACCTATTAAAATTGTACCTAGTAATAACTTTTTTAACATACTCTTTCCTAATTTTAATATTTTTAAAAGCTTTTTAGATTAGACTTTTTTTAGTTATTTATTTTGCTTGGGGTATTATAGATTTTAT
>CAYWFW010000155.1:0-11471 GCA_964457735.1 uncultured Sulfurovum sp.
TTGATAGAGTTTAAATTTTCGCAGCCATGTAGTGAATCCGAAGAGAATAAAGTTAATGCTGTTGAGGGGATTTATTAGAGTTTAGATATAATTAATACATATTAAAATTTAGGAGTATTATTATGACAATGCCAATGAATCTTCATCCTCAATATATTACTGATGATAATGGTAACAGAATATCTGTAGTATTATCTATAGAAGAATTTAATAATCTTGTAGAACAAAATGAAGATACTCAAGATTTATCACATCTTACAAATCAAGTTATAGATGGATTAAACTCTCCAATATTAGAACAGTCACACAAAGAGATATTTAAAGAATTAAAAAATAAGATATTTATTAATCCACCGAAAGAATCTGATATTGCAAAAGATATTGCTTTATTAATGTTAAAAGATAATTTTATGCCACAGGATTTAAAAAGAATTTTTAAATTATAAAAGGAGACTAAATGAAAAATATAGATATAAACCCGAGTCAAAAACCATTTAATTTAATATGTGAGGATATTGCACCAGATAAGTCAATATCTCATAGATGTGCTATGTTTTCGCTTCTTAGTGATAAACCATCAAAGATTGAGAACTTTTTATTAGGTGAGGATACTCTAAACTCTTTAAATATTACCTCTCAACTTGGAGCAGATGTAAAAAGAGACGGTGGTTCGGTTGAGATAACTCCACCTGCCAAACTTAGTGAACCTGATGATATTCTTGATTGTGGAAATGGGGGAACAGGGATGCGTCTATATGCAGGATTATTGGCTGGTATTGATGGTTCTTTTGTTCTAACAGGAGATAAATATCTAAGACATCGCCCTATGAATAGAGTTGTTGTGCCACTACGAAGTGTTGGTGCATCAATTGATGGAAGGGAAAATGGTAATTTAGCCCCTTTAGTTATTCGTGGAGGAACTCTAAAAGCTTTTAATTACACCTCTCCAATAGATTCTGCTCAGGTAAAATCTGCTCTAATTTTGGCAGGATTACAAGGAGATGGAAAAAGTTATTATAAAGAGGAGTTGCTAAGCCGTGATCACACAGAGAGAATGTTAAGAGGGATGGGTGCAGAGATTCAAACAAATAGCGATGGATTTATTGAGATAACACCGATGGATAAGCCTCTTAATCCATTAAATATTACTGTTCCTGCTGATCCATCTAGTGGATTCTTTTTTGCTGTTTGTGCCTCAATCACAAAAGATAGCTCAGTAGTTATTAAAAATGTTACTTTAAATCCTACAAGAGTAGAGGCGTATAAAGTTCTTCAAAAGATGGGTGCTGATATTAATTTTATTGAAACAGAAAATATTTATGAACCAATAGGTGATATTAAAATCTCTTATAATGGAAAACTTAAAGCAGTTGAGGTATCTAAAAATATCGCATGGCTTATTGACGAACTTCCTGCTCTTTCTATCGCTATGAGTTTAGCAGATGGAACTAGTAGAGTGGCTAATGCAAAAGAGCTAAGGGTAAAAGAGAGTGATAGAATTGATAGTGTTTTAACTGCACTTACTGCTTGTGGTGTAAAGAGTATTGAGCATGAAGATGGATATGAGATTGTTGGTGGAGATAAACTTCAAAAAGCTACAATTAATAGCCATGGAGACCATAGAATTGCAATGAGTTTTGCTATTGCTGGAACTTTGTGTGGTATGAAGATTGAAGATATTGATTGTATTGATACATCATTTCCAAACTTTTTTGAGATATTAAATAGTGTACAAAAATAAAAAACTAAACACTAAAATATCAAATATAATTTATTAAAATTAGAAGTATATATTCCCACAAAAGTGTGGGAATAGAAGAGGAAAAAAAGTTAAAGTTATACTAACTCTATGATTGCCATAGGTGCAGCATCACCTCTTCTAAGTCTTGTTTTGATAATTCTTGTATAACCACCATCTCTATCTACGTATCTTGGTGCTATATCATTCATTATTTTTTTAGTACTCTCTTTATCTTGTAACATTGCAAAAATCGCACGGTGAGCATTAAAATCACCAACTACAGCTTTTGTTACAAGCTTTTCATAATACTTTCTAAGTTCCTTTGCTTTTGGAACAGTTGTCTCTATTCTTTCACTAGTTGTTAAAGCTATTGAAAGGTTTTTTAACAGTGCCGCTCTATGCTGAGATGTTCTGCTCAGCTTACGGTATCCATGTCTATGTCTCACTGGAATCCTTTTTAGTTTTTAATTGTTCAAATTTCTTTACAAGATTAGCTCTTAGAGTATCACTAAGTTCAAAATCAGGACCAAAACCTTGATCTATCAGACAGTCACTAATTTCATCAAGAGATTTTTTACCAAGATTTTTAATCTCTTTAACATCATTTGCATCCATAAGTACTAACTCACCTAAATATGCAATATTAGCTCTATCTAAAGAGTTAAATGATCTTGCACTTAATCCTAGACTATCTATACTTGTAAGATACTTTTTTAGTTCACTATCATCATTAGATTTTTTAATCTGTACTGATGAAATATTTACATCAAGCACACCATTAAAAACTGATAATTGTTTATTCATAACCTCTAAAGCATTTGTAAATGCCTCAACTGAACCTATTTGACCATCTGTTTCAATATCAAAAACTATCTTTTCGTAGTTAGGATTATCCTCTACCAAGACAGGTTCTATCTTATAGTTGGCTTTTTTAACAGGTGTAAAGAAAGCATCAAGTGCAATATGACCCTCTTCTATATCATCTCTTAAATCTTCAGTTGGAACATAACCAATACCTTTAGAAATAACAACACTAAAGTTTATCTGAGCATCTTCATTTAGTGTTGCTAAATGAGCCTCTGGATTTACAACTTCTATCATATCGTTATTAAGGTCTGCTGCCACAATATCTTTGTGTCCCTCAAATGAGTAATTAACTTCTACTCTATCTAATCCATCTTTAATTTTAAAACGAATATTTTTTAGGTTTATTATAAATACGGCAACATCTTCATGCATACCTCTAATACTATCAAACTCATGAGAAGCATCTTCTATATTAATAGATATAGGTGCATATCCTATCGAGCTACTTAAAATCAATCTTCTTAGTGGATGTGCAAGAGTAATAGCATAACCACTTTCAAATGGATATGCTATAATCTCTGCTCTACTATCACTGATTTTGTTAACTTCAACCTCTGTTGGAATAAATGGTGCAAGTTTAATTTTTCTCATAACAGCCCTTGATTAAAATTATTTTATTTAGAATAAAGTTCAACTATTAAACGCTCTTCAACAGGAATAGAAATTTCGTCTCTTTCTGGTACTCTTGTATAGATACCAAATACTTTATCTTTATCAACATCAACCCATTCAACCATACCTGTTTGGTTTGTAAGCTCTAAAGCTCTTACAATCTGAGGATTTGCCTTACTTTTTTCTCTAATTTCAATCTTTTGACCAGTTTTTACTCTAAATGATGGAATATCAACTCTTTTACCATCAACAACTACATGACCATGATTAACAAATTGTCTTGCCGATGCTCTTGTTGTAGCAAATCCCATTCTATAAACTACATTATCTAATCTCTGCTCAAGAAGTTGAATAAGAACACTACCTGTGTTACCATCTTTTCTGTTTGCTTCTTTAAATAAAGATCTAAACTGCTTTTCACTTATACCATACATAAATTTAGCTTTTTGCTTCTCTCTTAGTTGAAGACCATACTCGCTAATCTTTGTTCTTCTTTGACCATGCTGACCTGGTGCATATGGTCTTTTTTCCATTGCACTCTTACCATTAAGTCTTCTCTCACCTTTTAATCCAAGATCAACTCCAAGTCTTCTCTCTAATTTTTCAACAGGTCCTCTATATCTTGCCATATTATACCCTTCTCTTCTTAGGTGGTCTACAACCATTATGTGGTAGTGGTGTAATATCTTTTAAAGATGTAACACGGATTCCCTCTGTTGCACCGATTGCTTTAACTGCTGTATCTCTACCTGAACCAGGTCCTTGCACTTTAATACCAACTTCTTTTACGCCATTCTCTTTTGCTTTTAATAAAGCATCATCTACAGCTTGTTGTGCAGCATAAGGTGTAGACTTTTTACTACCCTTAAAACCTAAAGACCCTGCAGAACTCCAAGAAATAACATTTCCCATCTCATCTGTTACTGTAATTACAGTATTGTTAAAAGTTGCTGCAACATATACTACAGCTTTAGCAATACTTTTTTTTGCTTTTTTCTTAGCCATTCATTATACCCTTGTTATTATGCCGCACCAACGGTTTTTCTTTTACCCTTACGAGTTCTAGCATTTGTTTTAGTTTTTTGACCTCTACATGGAAGACCTCTTCTATGTCTAAGTCCTCTATAACTTCCTAAATCCATTAATGCTTTAATATCCATAGCAACTTTTTTTCTAAGATCACCTTCAACTAATACGCTATCTTGAATTTCATTACGGATTACAGCTGCTTCTGCGTCTGTAAGCTCATAAACTCTTTTATTATAATCAATACCTGTTTTATCAAGAATTTTTCTTGATGTTGTAAGACCAATACCAAAAATATAAGTTAGAGCGTACTCCATTCTTTTTTTCTTTGGTAAATCTACCCCTGCTATACGAGCCATATTTATCCTTGTCTCTGTTTATGTTTTGGATTCTTACAAATCACGCGAACGATACCTTTTCGTTTGATAACTTTACAATCATCACACATCTTCTTTACTGATGGTCTAACCTTCATGGTTGTCTCCTGCCTTATTTTTGCACTTATTTTTGCGTGGACTAATGAAAGTAACATAATCCAACTCTTGAATAATCAGTGCCAATTATGCAAAAGTTCTTCTCGCAGTCCATTAATTTTTTAAAAAATATTAAGGGTAGTTATTGTACCTAAATAAATATTATATTATGCTTAATAGTGAAGATATGAATTTAAATAAATATTATGTGATAAAAATAGGGCTAAGATTTTAGAAAATGGATATATAGATTTTAGATTAGTATATTTGCTGGGCATTGCCCAACAAAGTAAGTTTAGATTTTATTTATATCTAAAAGTTATTCTACCTTTGTCCAAACTATAAGGTGTTAATTCAACTTTTACCTTATCTCCTGGAAGTATTTTAATATAGTGCATTCTCATTTTTCCTGCAATATGACATAATACAATATGTTTATTATCTAACTCTACTCTAAAAGTTGCATTTGGCAATGCCTCTACAACTTTTCCATCAATCTCTATAACATCATCTTTTGCCATAGTTTGCTCTCCTTCTAATAATTATAATTGAGTCAAGATTACAGCTTTGTTATTCACAATAGCTACTTGATGTTCATAATGACTTGTTCTTAGTCCATCTTCGCTAACAACTGTCCACTTATCATCCAATATCACTGGAATACCACTTTTTTGACAAACCATAGGTTCTAAACAAAATACCATTCCATTTTTGATTTTAGGTCCTTGATTTATTTTTCCTTCAAGATAATTTGGAATATTTGGTTCTTCATGAGGTTTGACCCCAATACCATGCCCACAAAAATCTCTTAGAGGTACAAATCCCCTTCCAATGATAAAATCTTCAAGAATTTTTGCTAACTCTTTAAATCTCATACCAACTTTAATTGAATCAATTGCATGATATAAAGCATCTTTTGAACAATCAATAAGCTCTTGATCTTCTGATGATATTTTACCTATCGGCATTGTTATTGCAGCATCACCATAATAACCATCAAGCTTACTTCCAATATCTAGTCCTAATATATCACCATTTTTGATTTTAACATCTGTTGGAGTTCCATGAATGATAGCCTCATTAAGGGATGTACACACTGAACCTGTAAAGCCATAAAGACCTTTAAAAGATGGGACAGCTCCTAAATCTCTTAGAAAATTCTCCCCCATGCTATCAATCTCTTTTAAGCTCATCCCCTCTGAAATATTATTTTGAAGATATTGGAGTGTTTGAGCAACAAGATTACCAGCTTTTTTAAGCTTGGCAATCTCTTGAGGTTTTCTAAGTACTATAGCCATTATAGACCTACATTACCTAGTGTATCGTATTGATTCATTGTTCTTTGTGCTTCTATCTTTCTCATAGTATCAAGAGCAACTTGAACTATAATAAGCACAGCAACACCACCAAAATAGAAACTTGCATTCATCATATTAATAAATGCAAATGGTAAAGTTGATATTATCGCAAGATAAAATGCACCTGTTGCTGTTAATCTACTTGCAACTTCATTTAAAAACTCTTTGGTATGCTCTCCAGGACGAACACCAGGGATAAATCCACCTTGTCTTTTTAAATTATCAGATATATCTTTTGCATTAAATGCGATTGAAGCATAAAAAAATGCAAAGAATATTACTAATAAGAAAGTTACTATATTAAATATCAATCCACCAGGAGCTAATAAATCTGCAATTTGAAGTAAGAAAGGTGATTTACTTGATTGCAACATAGTAAGAGGAAACATCAATACTGCTGAAGCAAATATTGGTGGAATTACACCAGATAAATTTATTTTAATAGGTATATAGTTCATAACTCTTTTATTTTGATTTTGCATCATAATTTTTCTTGAGTAACTAATAGGAACTCTACGTTCACCAAGTTCAACATATATAATTGTAAATATTGTAACAAACATAATTGCTAAAATGAATATGATAGATAAAAAATTCATCTCACCACTATTAACTGATTGTACTGTATTTGATATTGCTGATGGTATACCAGAAACGATACCTGCAAAAATAATTAATGATATACCGTTACCGATACCTTTTTGAGTAATCTGCTCACCAATCCACATAAGTAACATAGTTCCTGTTAGCATAGAAAATGTTGCAACAACAGTAAACATAGTTGGGTCAATCATAATTGCACTTTGTCCTGCTTGACCTGTAAGTGACTGTAAGCCCATAGATACACCAATTGCTTGAATAAGAGTAATAAAAATTGTAAAGTATCTGATGATTTGCATATATTTTTGCATCCCATCTCTCTCTTTTTTCATCTGACCTAATGTGGGGAATGTTGCTGCTAGAAGTTCCATAACGATAGAAGCGGTAATATAAGGCATAATACCTAATGAGATAATACTAAGACGACTAATTGCGTCCCCTGAAAACATATTTGCAAGTCCCAGAGCGTTGTTGGCATTTGAATCAAAGAACTCTTTGATAACACCTAAATCAACACCTGGAACTGGAATATATGCTAAAACTCTATAAGCAAAAATAAATCCTAAAGTTATTAGAATTTTTTGAGTTAAAGCATTACCCATATTATTTGCCGCTTGTTGTAACTGATTCGTCTTTTATTTTAGATGCCAAATCTTTTGCATTTGTACCTATTAATTTAACTTTAGTTACATTACCTTTCATTTGATGAACACTATTAATTGTCTCAATTGTAATCTCATCAAGTTCGGCTACTGATTTAATTTTATCTATATTAATTACATAAGGTTTTTCAACTCTAGAAGTAAATCCAACTTTTGGAGTTCTTTTCATAAGTGGCATTTGACCACCTTCAAAACCTCTTTTTCTTTTGTAACCAGTTCTTGATTTTTGACCTTTATTACCTCGTCCAGCTGTCTTACCAGTACCTGAACCTTGACCACGCCCTACTCTTTTTCTATTTTTTGTTGAGCCTGGAGCAGGTTGTAAGTTATGTAATGACATTTTTACCCCCTAAGCTTTAATTCTAGTAAGTGCTTGAATTGTTGCTCTTACTAAGTTATTTGGATTATTTGAACCAATTGATTTACTAAGAACATCTTTAATTCCTGCAAGTTCAAGTACTGGTCTAGCAGCTCCACCTGCAATAACACCTGTACCTTCACTAGCTGGTCTTAAAACAATTCTACTTGCATTAAATTTATGTTCAATATCATGAGCAATTGTAGAACCTTTGATATTCACTTTTACTAAGTTTTTAAATGCATCATCAACTGCTTTTTTGATAGCATCAGGAACCTCTTTTGCTTTACCAAAACCATAACCAATTGTACCTTTTTTATCGCCAATAACTACAAGAGCTGTAAATCTGAATCTTCTACCACCCTTTACAACTTTAGTAACACGACCAATATTTACAATTACTTCTTCAAATTCTTCTCTGTCAATATTTTCCATCATGTCTCCTTAAAACTTGATACCAGCGTCTCTAATTGCATCTGCAAAAGAAGCAACAACGCCATGGTATAGGTAGCCATTTCTATCAAATACTACACTATCAATATTTTTTGATGACATAGACTCAGACAAAGTCTTAGCAAGAACTTTTACATCCTCAGTATTTGCTTTTAATCCAGCTTTTTTACCATCTACACTTACAAGAGTAGTAGCAGTAACATCATCAATTACTTGAGCATAAAAATATTTATTTGATTTAAATACAGATAATCTAGGTTTATCTACTGTACCAAATATTTTACCTCTAACTCTAGCTTTTCTTTGAGCGCGTAGTTTATTTTTTCTTTTTTGAATACTTTTTAACATCTATCGCTCCTATTTACCAGCTGCTTTACCAGCTTTTCTAACAATAACTTCATCAGTATACTTAACACCCTTACCTTTATATGGTTCTGGTGGTCTAAAGTCTCTAATTTCAGCTGCTGCTTGACCTACAACTTGTTTATCTGTTCCTGTGATAACAATAATGTTTTTTTCAACTTTCATCTCTAATCCATCAACTATTGGATAGTCAATATCATGAGAAAAACCAAGTTGAAGATTAAGAACTTTACCTTTAACAGCTGCTCTATAACCAACACCATTAATCTCCAAAGATTTAGAAAAACCTTTGTCAAGACCTATAATAATATTATTTAATAATGATCTGTATGTTCCCCAAAAAGCTGAACTCTCTTTTGAATCTCCAACTCTTAGAAAAGTAACTTCATTACCTTCAACAGAAACTTCAACTCTACCATGAGTATCTAATCTCTTTTCGATTTTACCCTTTTTAGCAACAATAACAGTGCCATCAAGAGTTATTTCTATACCATTTGCAATAACTACAGGTTTTTTACCTACTCTAGACATTAATCACCCCTACCAAATGCTACAAATTACTTCGCCGCCAATGCCGCGTTTAAATGCTTCATCATTTGGAAGCACACCTTGTGAAGTTGATACAATAAGAGTACCATATCCATTTTTAAAGAATCTAATATCATTTTTAGCTTTGTGAACTCTTCGTCCAGGCTTTGATATTTTTTTAACTTCATTGATCACACCGCGACCATTTTCATCATATTTAATTGTAACTTTAATAGTTTTTTTTACACCATTTTCTATTACACTAAAACTTTCTAAATAACCCTTATTTACAAGAATAGAAACAATTGCCTCAATTGATTTTGAGTGAAGTAGAGTAGTTGTATCTAATCTTCTTTGTGCAGCATTTCTTATTCGAGTAAGAGAGTCTGCAATTATATCTGTCATCATCTTCTACTCCTTTATTACCAGCTTGCTTTTCGCATGCCTGGAATTAGACCTTCATTAGCCATTTTTCTTAAACATATACGACAAATACCAAAATCTTTATATACTGAATGTGGTCTTCCGCAAAGTGAACATCTTGTGTAACCTCTAACTTTAAATTTAGGGTCTCTCTTTTGTTTTGCAATCATAGACTTTTTAGCCATTACTTCTTCCCTTTAGCAAAAGGCATACCTAACTTCTCTAAAAGTGTAAATGCCTGTTTATCATCTTCTGTACTTGTTACAATTGTAATATTCATACCATGAGTTTTTAAGATATTATCATAAACAACTTCTGGAAACATTAATTGCTCTTGAAGACCGAAGTTATAATTACCTCTACCATCAAAACCTTTATTAGGTGTTCCTCTAAAATCTTTTACTCTTGGAAGTGCGATTGATACTAATTTATCAAAAAAGTTATACATTTTAGCACCTCTTAAAGTTACTCTAATTCCACTTGGAGCACCCTCTCTAGCTTTAAAACCAGCTACAGATTTTTTAGCCATAACAACAACTGCTTTTTGACCAGCTATATTAGATATAGTATCTGTCATATTTGCAATAAGTTTGTTATCTTTACCCTCTTCACCAGCACCAACACTAATTACTATTTTTTCTAGTTTAGGTGTTTGCATAGCATTTGTGATACCACATTCTTCTCTAAGAGCTGGAATGATGTCATTATATTTCTGCTTCATTCTAACCATAATATTAACCTTCTACTTTTTTAATATTTGAGATATGAATTGGCATCTCTACATCAGCAAAGCCACCCTCTTTATTCTCTTCATTTGGTTTAACAGATTTTTTAGCTAATTTAAGACCAGATACAATTACTGCATCTTTTTTAGTAAGTACTTTTAATACTTCCCCTGTTTTACCTTTATCATCTCCAGCAATTACTACTATTTCATCACCTTTTTTGATTTTAAACTTTTTATTTGCCATTACCAAACCTCCGGTGCAAGTGATACAATTTTCATAAAACCTGAATATCTTGTTTCACGAGATACTGGTCCAAAAATACGAGTACCAATTGGATTCTTCTTGTCATCAATGATTACGGCTGCGTTATCATCAAATCTGATAAGTGAACCATTTTCTCTTTGAATCTCTTTTCTTGTTCTAACAATAACAGCTTTTACAACTTTACCTTTTTTAACTTTTCCAGTTGGAAGTGCTTTTTTAACAGAAGCAACAATAATATCACCTACTGTTGCATATCTTCTTTTAGAACCACCAAGAACCTTGATACACATAATCTCTTTTGCACCACTGTTATCAGCTACATTTAATCTTGTAAAACCTTGAATCATTACACTTCACCTCTTTTTACTATATCAAGAAGTCTAAAGTTTTTTCTCTTTGATAAAGGTCTACATTCAATAGCACTTACTTCATCACCAACTAAAATATCATTCTTCTCATCATGAACTAAATATTTTTTAAATCTTTTTACAGTTTTATGATATCTTGGATGAAGAACTTTTCTTTCTACCAAAACAGTAGCAGTTTTGTCACCTGCTATTTTTATAACTGTACCTTGTATTACTCTTTTTGGCATTATTTAACCCCTTACCGCAGTCAATGCTGTATTAATTTTTGCTATATCTTTTTTAGCAACTCTTAATTCACTAGTATTTTGAAGTTGCATAGTTCTTTGTTTTGCTTTTAAAGTAAAAAGCTCTAACTTCTTCTCTTTTAATAGCTCAACTAATTCTGCTTCACTTTTTTCCTGAATATCAGTATAGTTCATTACTATCCTTTAGTGTAATTATCTTAGTTTTGAAAGGTAATTTATGACGAGCAAGTGTTAAAGCTTCTCTTGCTAAAACTTCATCAACACCAGCCATTTCAAAAATAATTCTACCTGGCTTGATATTCATTACCCATTTTTCAACAGGACCTTTACCTTTACCCATTCTTGTTTCAAGTGGTTTAGCAGTAAGTGGTTTATCAGGGAATACTCTAATCCAAGTTTTAC
>CAYWFW010000156.1:0-6835 GCA_964457735.1 uncultured Sulfurovum sp.
ATCTTGTAGTGATAAAAAAGAGTTACAAGATGAAAAAAATACTACAAAAGATATTATTAAGGTAAAGATTACGCCAGAAAAACCTATCAAAAAAGTGGATAAAAATATTACTATTGCCAAGCCAATTATTAAAGAAGAGAAAAAAGATTTTATACTTAGTGACTCTACAAATAATAAAAAGAGGTCAATCGTTATAAATGATGATAAAATTGAGTTTAAAAATATTGATAAACCTATAGTTATCTTAAACTTTTTTGCTAGTTGGTGTTCCCCTTGTGTTGGTCAAACTCCATATCTTTCTGATTTACAAAATAAATATAAAAAATATATATCTATTATGGGTTTAGTGGTAAATGAGGATATAAGTAATAATAAACTTAAAGAGTTTAAAAAGAAAAATAATGTTAAATTTTTTCTATCAAATGCTCAAGAAAATAATAATAGAATAATATCTATTTTAAAAGAGATACTAAAGATAGATAAATTAACACTACCTCTTGCTATAATATATCAAAATGGTAATTATTATATACATTATGAGGGAGCTGTTCCAATAGAGATGATGGAGAGCGATATTTTGCAAATACTAGATTTAAAAAAATAATTTAAAAAAAGAGGTACGATGTTTAATTTTATAAAAAAAGCACTATTTAAAACAACAGAAGCTATTAAAGAGGTAGCTCCAAAAAAGAAAAAAGAGATAACAAAAGATGAATTTGAAGATATTCTTCTTGAATCAGATGTTAATTATGATTTAGTTGAGAGACTTTTAGAGGGGTCTCCAAATAAGATTAATAGAGTTCAGGCATTTAACTCACTTATATCTGTCTTTCAATATAATGTAGACTTTAAAAATTCAGATGTAAAACCTTTTGTAGAGATGATTATTGGTGTTAATGGAGCTGGGAAAACAACAACTATCTCTAAACTAGCAAATAGATATTTAAAGCAAAATAAAACGGTAATTTTAGGAGCAGGAGATACATTTAGAGCCGCAGCAATTGAACAACTAACACGTTGGGCAGATAGATTAAATATCCCTATAATATCAACTCAGCAAGGTCATGACCCTTCAGCTGTTGTATATGACACAATATCATCAGCCGTAGCAAAAGGTATTGATCATGTTATTATTGATACAGCAGGGAGACTCCATACACAAACTAATTTATCAGGTGAATTAGAAAAAATGATACGAATAGCAACAAAAGCACTTCCAACAGCACCAAATCGGAAACTGCTTATTTTAGATGGAACACAAGGTAGTTCATCCATAAATCAAGCAAAAGCTTTTGATGATATGGTGGGAATTGATGGTATTATTATTACTAAATTAGATGGAACTGCAAAAGGTGGTTCTATACTAACTATTGCGTATGAACTAAAAATGCCAATATTTTATATAGGTATTGGTGAACAACCTGATGATTTAATTGAATTTAAAGCAAATGCTTATGTAAATAGTATTTTAGATGAGATATTTCTGTAAGAGTATTATAATTATACTCTTACAGCAAACTGCCAAATATAGAGGCTAGAAACAAGGAGTGGGATGAGTTGTGTATTCTATATTTGTAACAGTTTAATATTTATTTTCCTTAGGCAAGTCTATAAGATACTTCCTAGACAAAAATTATATATAACATTGATTAATCAACAGTTAATGAAATTATAAAAACTAAAGTTTATTAATGTTACAATCAATTTTACACAAATTTAAATATTTACACAAAAATCAGGAGAAATTATAATGAATTTAAAATCACTTTTAACTATTGTAGGATTACTATTTATATTATCAGCATGTGGTAGTGTGGCATCAGATAAAGAAGTACTTGAGTCCTCACAAAAAGCAGATGAGATAACAATAGATATACCATCAAAGGATACAAATATCTCAGATATAAATACTATTACTAATAGTAGTGAAGTTGCTACTATAGATAAATTTACAATACTAGGTGAACCTAGCAAAGTTATACTGCAAAATGAACAATATATCTTTACACCAACCGTTAATTATCAAAATAGTATAATTTTGAGATATTCTATCAAGAATTTACCAACTTGGCTTAGATTCAATAGTGCAACTGGTCAAATTAGTGGAATTCCAACAAATGGTGATATTGGTTTAACAGATGAGATTATTATTAGTGTTACAGATGGTAATGAAAGTTCATCTCTAACTCCATTTAAAATAGAGGTGCAAAATGTGAATGATGCCCCTACAATTACAGGAACTCCTCATCCACAAGCTTATGAAGATATAGAGTATAGGTTTGATCCAATTGCAAATGATATTGATGCTAATACAACTCTTACATTTAGAGGAGTAAACTTTCCAGATTGGTTAAATATAGATACAACTTCAGGAAAAGTTTTTGGTACACCATTAGCATCTGATATAGGGATTGATAAAAATATCACTATTATTGTATCAGATGGAGCAGTTAGTTCATCTTTGATTTTTTCACTAGAGATTATGGAGATTAATGATGTACCTATCTTATCAGGAGAGCCTGTTTTAAGAGTTAATGAAGATTCTTTGTATGAGTTTACATTTGATATTCTTAACGAAGAGAATGATCAATTGGAATTTGGTGGAAGATATTTGCCTAATTGGTTATCTATAGATGATATGGGTAGATTAAGTGGAGTACCAACAAATGAAGATGTAGGTATCAATGGACCAATATCTATTGTTGTAACAGATGGAAATAAAGCTTCTGTATTTAGAGATTTTAATATTACAGTTATTAATGTTAATGATGCTCCAATAGTAAGAGGTGAACCTTTAACAGAAGCGACAGAAGATGCTATTTATAGATTTACACCTGATGTAATAGAGATTGATGAGTATGATTTTTTAACATTTTCTGCTACAAATCTTCCACAGTGGGCAATAATAAAACCTGCTACAGGAGAGATAATTGGAATCCCTCAAAATAAAGATGTTGGATTGAGTGGGGATATTAATATATCTATAGTAGATGATAATGGTGCAAGAGTATATTATCCACTATTTAAAATAGAGGTAATTAATACAAATGATGCCCCTATTATTTCAGGAACTCCATCAACTTTATCACCTGTAAGCGTAAGATATAGCTTTACTCCAACTGCCACAGATGAAGATATCAATACAACCCTTAGTTTTAGTGCAACAAATTTACCATCTTGGCTTACTATTAACAGTATTACAGGTGAACTTTCAGGTATTCCTGAAAGTACAGATATAGGAGTTTATGAAGATATTAATATTAGTGTAACTGATGGGATAATAAGCGTAAGTTTAGACCCATTGACTATTACTATTATTGGTTCAAATAAGCCATTTCAAACAGGACAACAAACTAGCTATATCACACTTGATGATGGATTTTATAAAGAGGGTCAAGATAGAGCATTTAATAGAGATTCAGAGTTAGGAATAGTTTATCATAATGCTTCTGGTGTTATGTGGCAAGATAATATAAAAGTCAAAAAACAGTGGCTAACAGATATTAATTATGATGGATATAGACATTTTGACACTAGTGGTGATACGGCAGTTTCATATTGTCAAAACTTAGAACTTGGAGACTTTGATGATTGGAGATTACCAACTATTGAAGAACTTGTGATGCTTACAGATAAGAGTAAAACTGAACTTACATTTGATGATATATTTGAAAATATTGAAAAAGCTGGTTATTGGTCTTCATCATCTGTTGCAAATAGTTCAGAAAAAGGATGGATAGTTGATTTTACAGCAGGTACTGATGATTGGTCAAATAAAAATATTAGTAAAAATGTAAAATGTATCAGAAATAGTGAAATTAATAGCTCATTTTATAAAGTAGAAAATACTAATATCGTAACAGATAATATTACAGCCTTACAATGGGAAGATAATGAGGAGATTGAAGAGGGTAACTTTGAAGAAGCTATTAGTTATTGTAACAATTTAGAACTTGATGGATATGATGATTGGAGAGTACCAAATCTAAATGAACTATACACAATTGCAGATAGATCAATAGATTTACCAGCCTTAAATAATACATTTCAAAACACTCGTTCTGAAATATATTGGAGTTCCACTACTGTAGCTATTTCAGATACTACAGCTTGGATTATTGATTTTTATAAAGCTTATGATGGATGGCATAATAAGGACGAAACAGCTTTTATTCGTTGTGTTCGTAACTAAAATGGATTAAGTAATGTTAATTTAAATTACGATATAATAATCACTAAATTTTTTATATAATAACAGACTAAGGGGTCAAATATGAATGAATTACCACCATTAACCATACCAGAACTGCCATTGCCAATTGAGTTAATACCAGAGATGATACATCCTGCTATTGTACATTTTGTAATTGCTATACCTGTACTACTTGTATTAATAGAGTTATTTAACTCTCTTTTTAGAAAAAGAGCATTAAGTGTTACATCTTTATTGCTTATAGTTCTTCTTGTTGTAATATCTTTTGGAGCATATCTTACAGGTGGAATTGATGGTAAATTGGCATTTGATACATTATCATCTGATGCAAAAATGGAGTTAGCAGAACATAAACAAATAGGTATCTATTTAGTATATGGTTCTTCTTTATTATTAGTATTTAAAATATTATCAATGGCAACAAAAGCTATCTTCTTGAGAATATTATTTGTATTGATATTATTAGGATTTACAGCAGGTTCTTTGTATCAAGGGAAAGAGGGTGGAGAGCTTGTTTATAAACATGGTGCAAATGTTCAAGCAATTGTATCTTTAGATGAGCAAGTATCTAATTTGCAAGATGATATGGATGATTTAAAAAGTAAATCGGTAAAAACTATAAAACTCTTAGAAGCTAATATAACATCTCTAAAAGAGTCTATTGGTGATACAAAAGTATTAGATGAAGCTAATGCAAAAGTTGAACAGGGTTTAATATCTTTAAAAACTCTTACAAGTGAGCTTGAAGCTACAAAAGATGCACAGTCAAAAGCAGAAGCTATGGTTGCAACTCTTCAAAAAGAGATTGAATTAATGAAAGATACACAATCAACATCAGCAACAGAACTACAGAGTGTTCAAGATGAACTTACTAAGACAAAAAATCTGTTATCTCAAACAACAGAAGAGGTTTCAACAACAGAAACTACAGATGGTAATACTACAAAATAGTCACCATTAAGATATTTAGATAAGGTATCTTACCTTGTCTAAATATTAATAAAAAATTTATTATTCTTTTTATGTTAGATTAATTCTTATTAATTTTTATCTTCTTTATAATCTCTTGTTTAACAAAAATCAAGTTTTTATAAATTTCTTTTAAATCATCTATTTTTGTAGAATCAAAATTTTGACTTATATAATATTGATAGCTATCTTTACTAAGTTTCTCCAAAATTACAAAATTCCAAATAGCCCCTACTATATATGCTCCTCGCATAGATTTTTCATTATTAAGTTCCACAGCAGATATAAGTTCTGCTAGAAGTTGTGGTTCTGGGTCTGAACCTTTAACACCTTTTTTAAATTCTTGAATAAAAAAATATGGTTTTTCACTATATTCTAAACCCTTCGATACAATAAAATCTGTTGTACCAGTAAAAATAAACTTTTCATTTTTATAAGTAATTATCTCTTCATAAAAAGGTGAAGTTTCCAGCTCTAAAGATAAAAAATCAACACGATTAATAATAGGAATAATAAAATTAGCTTTTAGGGTTTCTTCTTTATAGGCTCTAATAAGTTTTCCGTACTTAAAGAGTAAAATTTCTAAAAAAAGTTTATCATCTTGAATAATCTCTTTATTAAAATCAAACCATTCTGCAAAAGGCTTATCATCAAATATTTTTTTAATAGAAACAACTCTTTTTAAATCTTTTAAACTTATCTTAGAATATAAAAAAGTCTCTATATTACTCTCTTTATTTAAGCCTTTAAGCTCTCTTATCTCTTTTTCTAGTTGCTCTATTCTTTCTAATTCACTCATCTTCACTCCTTGTTAGTTACATCTTTAATTCCAACTCAAAACTAAAAATAATAAATTAGATTAATTATATCATATAATCTGTAATTAAATCGTTTGTTAAAAGAGACTTCTGTATAATACAATTAAAAAAGGTATATTATGGCAAAAATATTTACAGACCATAAGGATAGATGGCTTACAGGGATTGGACTTTTAATGCTTGTTGGTTTTATAGGGTGGATTGACAACTTTTTTACAATGTGGTTATTTTTGGGGGTAGTTTATATTATTGCGTTTTATGAAGCTATGCAACTCTTTAGATTAGCGTCTTCCTCTATGTATTTTTGGGCTGTTGCACTTTGGCTGATTGCATATTTTTATCCAAATCCTGATGATTTATTCTTTTTGATAGCTATTATATTTGGTTCTCTTGTTGCCTTTACAAAAAACTTTAATCCACGACTTCTGTTACCATTCTTATATCCTGCTAGTGGGGTTTTATTCTTTTTGGTAATATATCAAGATTATGGAATAAATGCTATGGTTTGGCTTTTAGTTGTTGTAGCAATGACAGATGTTGGAGCATTTTTTACTGGTAAGGCTATTGGTTCTCATCAATTTTGTGCAACATCTCCAAATAAAACTTGGGAAGGTGTAATTGGTGGTATATTATTTGCAACTGTAGCAGGTACTTATGCAGGTTTATTTATGATGCAATGGTATCTATCTTTTTTAATTAGTTTTATTATTGCTGTATCATCAATATATGGAGATTTGTTTGAGAGTTTTCTTAAAAGAAGAGCAGGGGTTAAAGATAGTGGAGATATTTTACCAGGACATGGTGGAATACTTGATAGAATAGATGGGTATCTCTT
>CAYWFW010000157.1:0-13736 GCA_964457735.1 uncultured Sulfurovum sp.
ATAATAAATTTATTCTTTTGTGCTATAAAATTTGCTTTTAGTTTTGGAATTTCAAATAATATATCTGGTTTTGAATAATCTATCAAAAGAGGGGTTTTAATATTTTTTGCATATATTATCTTTTTACCAGAACTAGTTATATTTAACTTTTTTATATCAAGGTTAAGGTTTACTTTTTTCTTTTTAATATCTACTTTACCATTGACTAATGAATTATACCATCTATCTTGTATCTCTGCATCTTCTATATTAACTATAAAATTCCTATATTTAACAAGACCCTTTTTTATAAATAGAGGAACTTTTGCTATGCTTATCTTGGCTTTTGTTAAATTAAAATCACCAATAAACTTAGCTTTTTTCTTTTTAAGATTAACACTTATATCCACTAACGCTTCTGTTTTACCACTTGTTTGAGATATTGGAATATTAATCTTATATGCCTTTAATATCTCGTGAATATTTTTATCAAACATAGTATTAATAAGTAATTTAATATCCAATATAGGGTCATCTTTATTTGCTAAATTTCTAATTACTATATCTGATTTACTAATATTTGTATCTCTATAGTGAGGATTTGTTATATTAAAAATCAAATCACCTTTTTTAAAAATAACATCTAAAGATGTTCCAAGTATTACAGAAGCCCCTTTTCTAAAATTTATAATCGCATCTTCCCCATAAATTTTAGCATATATAGAGTCTAAATCTATCTTAAATTTACCATCAATAATATCTCCACCAATAGAAAATTTTTCAACCTTATAGCTTTTGGTTTTAACTCTATCAATTATCCAACTATCTATTTTATCATTAAGATTAAAACTCTTAACAATCTCTTTAATAGAACCCGTTATCTTAGTATTTAAATTTATATCTATCCTATTTAATACTTTTAATGCACTAAAATTACCATCTATATTATAGGCATTAAATTTACCGTCAATAGCGATATTATTATTAATCATATCATATTCTATATCACCAACCAATGATATATTTTGTTTCTTGATATAAAAAAGAGGAATATTTGCTTTTATCTTTCTGTCTTGTCTTTCAAAAGTTAATACTATCTCATACTCATTATTTGTGATATATAATATATCATCGCTAAAATAAAATGCATATTTATTATCTTTAAATTTTAACTCTTCAATTGTAATATCTTCAAAATAAGTTAATACTTCTTTTGTTTTATCAACCATTTTATCAATATCGGTAACTTTTTCAGCACCCTTATTTTTAGCAATATCTAGTTTTGATATTTTGACTATAAGTTTTTTATTTAATTTTAGATATAATCCTTCTATATTCACAAGAGGTAATTTTAGATGTTCTATATAAATTCCCTCTTGTAATAAAACAATAATAATAAGAGAGATAGCAATGATAAAAAGTATAATATTTCGTATAATCGCATGGATGGTTAATATCTTGCTTATTATTATCATATCACTCCTATTTTATATAAATATTCCAGTTTATACCGAGAAAACACTTCATATACCAAATGGTTCAGTTACCAAAATTATATCATATTTAACCAAAAAGGGATACAGTTTAACTATTATTGATAGATATTTATTACTCTTAATTGGAAAGCCAAAAACAGGTTGGATTGATATGAAATCAACAAAAATGAATCGTATAGATTTTTTATTAAACTTAACAAAATCAAAGTTTTCTATATCAAAGATAACACTTATCCCTGGAGAAACAACTTATATCTTTTTAAATGAGATTGCCTTGCAACTTAAACTTGATAGTGATAAACTTTTTAATGAATATAATAAAACAGCACTCTTTCAAGAGGCTGGAATATTTGCAGATACCTATCATATCCCAAAAGGTATTAAAGAGAAAAATCTAATAGACTTTTTAGTAAGAGAATCAAATAAAAGATATAAAAAACTATATAAAGATTTTGCAAAAGATAAAAAGTTTAATCAAAAGGAGTTTAATAAAGTTTTAACAATTGCATCAATTATACAAAAAGAGGCAGCAAATAATAAAGAGATGCCAATAGTTGCATCTGTAATTTATAACAGAATTGCTAAAAATATGCGATTACAAATGGATGGTAGTTTAAATTATGGAATATATTCACATATTAAAATCACACCAAAAAGAATCAAAACAGATGAAACAAAATTCAATACATATAAATTTAAAGGTTTACCCAATTATCCAGTATGTAGTGTATCAACTGCCTCAATTAAAGCCACATTTAATCCAGCTTCTACAAAATATCTATATTTTATGAGAAATTCAAATAATACTCATGACTTTTCAGCAACATACAAAGAACACAAAAAATATATTCAAAAAGCTAAAGCTAAAGCTAATTAGGAGAGTTAACAGTTATATACTTTGTAAGAATTTATTTAAAGAGTTTGCAAATTCTCCTGCATCTTTGGTTGTAAATGGTTTTGGACCTTTTGTCATCTCGCCACTATCTCTTATACTCTGCATAAGATTTCTCATCGCTAGGTGTTGTTTTATGTTCTCTTTGCTATATATTTCACCTCTATGATCAATTGCATGAGCATTTTTAGATATAGTTCTATCAGCAAGAGGAATATCTGCTGTTATCACCAAATCATCCCGATTTAACATATCTACTATATGATTATCAGCTTCATCTGCTCCTGCATCAACTATAATATAATTTACACTTTTAGAATCACCAATAGATACTCTTTTATTAGAAACAACAAAAGTATCTAGGTTAAGCTTTTCGATTGCTCTTAACAGTATTGGTTTTAGCATATTTGGTAAAGCATCGCCATCTATATATAGTTTCATCTAAATATCTTTATTTTTTAATTTTCTTCTACACTAAATACAAAATTTATATCATCATTATTTATCAATTTTGATACCAATATATAATACACACCATATGGTAAATCTACACTATGTTTTTCTGATGTATCATTATATATATTTACTATATTATGGTCATAAATTTTTATTGATATATCTCCATCTGTTGTGTTTAAAAAAATTGTAGAGTTATCAACCAATACCACTTTATATAAAATATTACTAGAAGACATTATTACTCTTGTTGAATCTTTAAGAATGATAGGATATTGGGGTGTTCCATTTGACTCATCAAGACATGTAGAAAAAATACCAAATTCATTAACTGTATCATTATCATTAATACTATTTTCAACTATAAGATTATATTTATCTTGCTTGAGTGTATTATAAATATAATTATATGTGGAATCTATCTCATTATTATGACCATAATCAATAAAAAGAGCATCATCTCTTGTTTTAAAATCACCTATTCCATATATTAAAATATTACAATCATCTTTAGTTGTTTCTAGTTCATAATATCTTCTTCCTGTAAACTTATAAAGTCCACTACCAACCAAATATGGATCTAAAAAAGTTCCTGTACCAGTATTTGGATAACTAATAATCACCTCTGTTACATTCTTATTTTTATATTCATCACTCCCACAAGAAGCTAAAAATATAGATACAATACTAATTAATAATAAAGAATTTTTCATCTGTACCTCCTTTTATATTTAATATAAGTAGCTAACTAAAATAAATCATCAAAATATTAATACCTTCTAAAACTCGAAACTGGTGCTTTAGCTCCAGCTTTTGGTGAGGCTGAGAAGCCATCACTTCCGATAATTTTTAGATATGACATTAATTTTACTCAATCACTTATAACCATTTTAACATATAACTATAGATTTAATCTCGGTAAACTCTTCTAGCGTATATTTTGGTCCTTCTCTTCCAACTCCTGAAAGTTTAGAACCACCATAAGGCTGAACATCAAATCTAAGTGTTGGAATATCATTTATAACTACCCCTCCACAATCTGCATCTTCTATAAATCTTTGTGTCATTTTTAAATCATTTGTAAAGATTGAAAACTGTAAACCATAATCTGAATTATTTATTTTTTTCATCGCTTCTTCATAAGAATCAACTGCAATCAAACTAACAATAGGAGCAAAAACCTCTTCACAAACTATCTTCATATCATCTGTTACATCTACCATAATTGTAGGATTAAAAATATTATTATCTTCTGAGTCTTGATTTTTATCTCCTTCTATCTCTTTAACAGAAGATAGAACTTTTGCACCCTCATCAATTGCATTTTGAACCCAATCATTAGCTCTTTGTTTAGAATTACTATCTATTAATGGACCAATA
The DNA here is from genome assembly GCA_964457735.1 of uncultured Sulfurovum sp. Lineage (GTDB taxonomy): Bacteria > Campylobacterota > Campylobacteria > Campylobacterales > Sulfurovaceae > FS08-3. Next base: position 4,204 of record CAYWFW010000157.1, read on the forward strand.
AAAGTATCTTCATCATAGGGATTACCCACTTTTAATTTTGCAGTATGCTCAGCAAGAAGTAAACTAAACTCTTCATATACATCTGTATGAACATAAATTCTTTGCAAAGAGATACAAACTTGACCACTGTTTATAAATGCACCAAATGCACATCTTGAGGCAGCTAAATCTAAATCTGCTGTTTTATCAATAAGTGTTGCGGCATTTCCACCAAGCTCTAAACTTACTTTTTTAATTCCAGCTTGACCCATAATAATTTTTCCAACAGGAACTGAACCAGTAAAAGATATAACCCTAGGGATATTACTGCTTACAAGAGCAGAGCCAACCTCAGCATCTCCATATACCAAGCTTAAAGCATCTTTTGGTGCATACTTTGATTCAATAAATACTTTTGCCAACATAAAAGCTATCATCGGAGCTTCTGGTGTTGGTTTTAAAACAACAGTGTTACCAGCACCAAGAGCGGGGGCAATTTTATGCACAACAAGGTTAAGAGGAAAATTAAAAGGTGTAATACATACAACTACTCCAACAGGTTCTCTTTTAAAAAATGATATTGTTTTTTTACCACTAGGCATAATATCAGTTGGAATTGTCTCACCATGAAGATTTGCTAATTCATAAGCAGTAAGCTTAATAGTCTCAATACATCTATCTACTTCTATTCTTGAAAATGCTATTGGTTTAGCCACTTCATCTGTTAATGTTAATGCAAATTCCTCTTTTTTAGACTCTATAGTTCTAGCTACATCTTCAAGCCAAGATATTCTTTGAGAGAGAGATATTGATTTGCTATCTTTAAATGCACCTTGAGCTATTTTGAGAGCTTTTATAGCATCTTCTTTACTACAAATAGGTGAAGAACTTACACCTTTTTTATTATAAGGATTGGAGATATATCTTCTATCATCTCCTCTTTCCATAGTTGAACCAAAATATATATTTGCCTCTTTTAAAGGGACAAGAATAACCTTTTCTTCAATCTTTTTTTTTGATTCAAAAAATCCAAACATCTATGTCCCTTATATCTTATGCTTATTTTTCTTAAATATTCTTTTCATAGTATTAAAAAAAACTTTTTTGATACCAGCAATACCAATAACCTTAGCTATATATTTATCATAATTCATACCTTTTTCATTAAGAAAACCAGTAAGATATTTTTGAGAACCATCCATTCCTGATACTTTTTCAATCTCAAGAAGTTTTTGATATAAAGGTTCAATCTCTTTGATTACCTTATCTGATGCTGCTTTTCTATATGCTATATATGATTCTGGTTTATTTGTTAGAGCATCCAAATTAGGTTCAGTTTCTGTAATTACCCAATAATATTTACCATCTTTTGATAAATTTTTAACTACAGCATATATACTTTTACCATCTTCTATTCTATCCCATAGAAGTTTAAAAATAATTTTAGGCATATCAGGGTGTCTTATAATACTATGCGGTTTACCTAATAGCTCAGCATTAGAGTATCCCGATATTTCAGTAAAATAATCATTTCCATACTCTATAATACCTTTCTTATCTGTTTTACTAACTATATATTTTTTAGGATCTAATTGAATTTTATTTTCATCTATAATCTCATCTTTAACTTTTTTATCCATAATAATTTCTCTCTTATCTCATAAATTTTGATTTATTATATCAAAATAAATATTATAAAATAGCTAACTTTTATTTAAAAAAGGATAAAATTGGTTTAATTTAACTATGTAGGAGTTTTGAAATGTCAAGAGAAGAGGAATTAGCAAAGCTTAATGATGCAAGACTATTCCATATTAACGCGATGAATAAAGTTAGTAGAATTATTAGAAATAGATCTTTTATGGGAATTCCACCTGAATTAAAATATGAAAATTGTGGTTTTAACCTTTGGCTAACTGCAAATAATAATAATTTGAGTACTATTATAGGTTCTATATTTTATACTGAACTGGTAAATACTCATATAAAATGGCATAGTTTATATACAACTATCTATAAAGATTTTTTTGATTCTAGAAAATTAATAGCTATATTAAATAAAATAGAAAATAGCACTAAAGAGACAGAAAAAGAGAAGCTTTTGGTTAAATTAACTAAAATAAAAATCAGATTATCTGCATATGAAGAGGAAAGACTTATGATGCTATATGATGAGATGAAGAATGTTTCTGCAAAATTATTACTTACACTAGAAAGTTCAGAAAGAAAACTAAAAGCAGCCTCAAGTTCACTATTTTTAGATTAAGTTTAAATGCCTAAATTTTAATCACTTTTTCTACTATAAAAAAATAACTTCGTGTTATAATTCTTAAATTAAAATATTTAAGGAGAAGATATGAAGTTAAATCGTTTAGCTTTTTTAGCACTTTTATCGCCACTTACTCTTTTTGCAGAAGAGACTGTAAAAATAGATAGTGGAGATACGGCATGGATGCTTATTGCAACAGCACTTGTTATGCTTATGACACCAGCAGGATTGGCACTATTTTATGGTGGTATGACACGAAGCAAGAATGTACTTAACACAATGGCAATGAGTCTTATTGCTTTTGCAGTTGGTACTCTTATATGGGTATTAGCAGGGTATAGTATAGCATTTGGTGAGGGTGATTTTTTTGGAACAGGAAAGCTACTATTAAGTGGTGTTACAAATGATTCACTAAGTGGTACAATTCCAGAATTTTTATTTGTTGCATTTCAAGGAACATTTGCGGCAATTGCAGTAGCAATAGCAAGTGGCTCTATGATTGAAAGAGTAAAGTTCTCTACATTTATTATATTTACAGCACTATGGATTTTGGTTGTTTATTCTCCTGTAACACACTGGGCATGGGGTGGTGGTGAAACGCTAAACTTTGGCGAGATGGATTTTGCTGGTGGAACAGTTGTTCATATTAATGCTGGTATAGCTGGTTTCGTTGTAGCATTAATGCTTGGAAGTCGTGATGATTACAAAAAAAGAGCAATTAAACCGTTTTCTCCAATTTTAGTATCTTTAGGTGCTGCGTTATTATGGTTTGGTTGGTTTGGATTTAATGCTGGTAGTCAAGTAGCAGCAGACGCAACTGCTGCAAGTGCATTTTTAGTTACAAATGTAGCGGCATCTCTTGGTGTTATTGGATGGCTAACTGCTGAATGGATTGTATTTAAAACCCCTACAATTATTGGTGGAGCATCAGGAGCAGTTGCTGGTCTTGTTGCTATTACTCCTGCTTCTGGAAGTGCTGGTGTTGAGGGTGCTATTATTATCGGTCTTATTGGTGGTATCGTTGGTTTCTTAGGTGTTACCAAATTCAAAAAACTATTTAATGTTGATGATTCACTAGATGCATTTTGGGTTCATGGACTTGTGGGTATTTGGGGTTCAATTGCAACAGCTATATTTATCGCTTCTTATGCAATGCCAGAAAATTATTCTATGGGTACTCAACTACTTTCTCAACTTAAAACAATTGCTTTAACTATAGTGTATAGTGGAATAATGACTGCTATTATCTTCTTTGTGGCATCTATGCTAACTAATGGTGGAAGAGTTGATGAAGAGACGGAACTTGTTGGACTTGATGAAAAAGTTCACGGTGAAAAAGCTCTTAATCTATAATAGAGTAGGGTGCGTTTTTAACGCACCATAAAATAAATCATAAAATGGAGATAATATGAGAAAAATAGAAGCGATTATAAAACCTTTTAAACTAGAAGATGTAAAAGATGCTTTAGCAGAAGCTGGTATCACTGGAATGACAGTAGTTGATGTAAAAGGTTATGGAAGACAACAAGGTCACAATGAACTTTATCGTGGGGCTGAATATGTGGTTGATTTTATCCCTAAAATTAGATTAGAATTGATTGTTAATAATGATGATGTAGATAGTACAATAGACATTATTGTAAATTCTGCAAAAACTGGAAAAATTGGTGATGGTAAAATTTTTGTTTCACCAATTGAAAAAATAATAAGAATAAGAACAGGTGAAACAGACGAAGATGCTATATAATATCTAAATAATAGATAATTTTTACCTCCAATCATTGCAAGATAATATCCCCCTTATTTATCTTGCAAAATCTAACCCCTTGTTTTAATTTATATTTTGCTATCATACTTAAATAAAAATATTATAAAGAAGCTTATAAAGGAATTAAAAATAATGAGATTTTCGCAAATACTAATACCAACAACAAAAGAGACTCCAAATGATGCCTCTTTGGTCAGTCATATATATCTAATTCGTGCAGGATTTATTCAAGGATATAGTTCAGGATTATATAATTTTTTACCTCTTGGAAAGATAGTCTTAGACAAAGTACGAGCTGTGGTTAAAGATGAACTAGATAAAGCAGGAGCTATGGAGGTGAGTTTAGGATTTATAACTCCTTCATCTTTTTGGAAAGAGAGTGGTAGAATAGAAAAATATGGTAAAGAGCTTTTAAGATTTGAAGATAGACATGGTGCAGAGTTTTTACTCTCTCCAACTAACGAAGAATCTATGGTTAATTTGGTTAAAGGGAGTGTAAAAAGTTATAAGAATTTACCTCTTAATCTATATCAAATTAACTTAAAGTTTAGAGATGAGATTAGACCACGATTTGGACTTATGCGTGGGCGAGAGTTTTTGATGAAAGATGCTTATAGTTTTCATATCGATAGCGAAGATATGCTAAGAGAATTTAATCTTATGGAAAAGACTTATAGTAAGATTTTTACAAGACTTGGGCTTGACTTTAGAATAGTTGAAGCTGATAGTGGAGCTATTGGTGGAAGTGGAAGCAAAGAGTTTATGATTTTAGCTGATAGTGGAGAAGATACTATAAAAGTTTGTGAAAGTTGTAGTTATGGGGCTAATATTGAGGTGGAAACAGGTGAAGTTTGTCCTAAATGTGGTTCAAAACTAAATGAAACTAAAGGGATAGAAGCTGGACATATATTTCAATTAGGTACACAATATTCTGATGCGTTAGATGCAAATTTTTTGGATAATAATGGAAAAGCTCAGCCATTTGTAATGGGAACTTATGGAATTGGAGTAAGCAGATTATTAGCAGGGATTATTGAACAAAACCACGATGATAAAGGGTGTATATGGACAAAAGAATCTACACCTTTTGATGTTGAGATTATAATATCAAATATCAAAAAAGAGGAAGAGATACTAGAAGCAACAAAACTATATAATGAACTTCAAGATAGAGGTATTAGTGTACTTTTAGATAATAGAAAAGATAGATTTGGAACAAAAATTAAAGATTTTGAGCTTATTGGAATTCCAACAGCTGTAGTAATTGGAAAAAAATTGGGTGATAATTTGGTTGAAATTGTGGACAGAAGAACACTAGAAAAAACAGAAATTGAGCTTGATAATCTGCTTGATGAAGTTTTAAAGAGAGTATAGTAGATGATATTTATTTTTCCTCTATTACTTCTTGACCTATTTATATCTATGAAAGTTGGAATGGTTATAGGGTTTGGGTATAGTGTGATTTGGATTTTAGCATCTTTTTTGATTGGAATGGGGCTTGTTAAATATTCTTATGTTAGTATACTTCAAGCAACAGACTTTATGAAAAAAGGTAAAATAGACATAAAAAATTTCTATAAATCTAATATGTCTTATCTTTTAGGTGCTATATTATTGATAGTTCCAGGGGTTTTAACAGATTCTTTAGGGGTACTTTCACTAATATATACACTATATTTACATTTAATTGCTAAAATAACACCAGCAAATAAAAAAACAAATTTTAAGGAGAGTGATGATGTCATTGATGTCGAAATTATTAACAGTAGCACTGATAGCAACAGTAGGAGTTAGTGCAGATACAAACACAACAAATGTAAACCCAGGGGTAAAGCTAAATAAGAGCTTAATGAAATATGTTAAACGACATGTGATTAAAAATAGAAGTGTCAAAGTTCAAGATATTAAAATCTTAGAAAAAAGAGAAGTTGCCGAACTAAAAGGTTGGAGTGTACTTCTTACAAATATAGATATTAACTATAAAGATAAAAATATTACTGTTCCAGAGATGATGTTTCTTAAAGATGGTATAGTAGCACCTGCTTTAGTTAATTTAAAAACAGGTAAAAACTATAGAGATGAGATTAGACCAAATGCTTCTGATGATTTGTATAACAAAGAGCATCTTTTTTATGGAAATGCAAATGCAAAACATAAAATTATTATATTCTCTGATCCTCAATGTCCATTTTGTCAAGATATTGTACCTAATATGTTAAAAGCAGGAAAAAATAATCCAGAACTTTTTGCGATATATTATTATCATCTTCCATTGTTAAATATTCATCCTGTTTCAGGTGTACTTACAAGAGCTATGCATGTAGCTCAACAAAAAGGTAAGTTAGATGTATTAGAGAAGTTTTATGCAATGAAAATCAAACCACGAGAGAAAGATGAGGCTAAAATCATAGCTGAAATTAAAAAACAAACTGGTTTTGTTGTAACAAAAGAGGAAATTAATGCACAATCTGTAAAAGATGCATTAATATCTGATGAAAAAATAGCTTCAAAAATGATGGTATCTGGTACTCCTACAATCTATTTAGATGGAAAATGGGATAAAAGAAGAGATGGTTATGAGGCATTTTTACCAAAGCCAAAACCAGTATCAGCAACTGCAAATGCACCAAAAACTAAATAGTATATGAAAGAGTTAATAATTGCAACAAGAGCCAGTAATTTGGCTCTTTGGCAAGCATATCATATACAAGATAAAATTGAGGCAACTTATCCAGATATTAAAGTTAGAATCAATAAGATAGTAAGTAATGGCGATAAAATTCTTAACAAACCATTAGCACTTATTGGTGGTAAAGGACATTTTACAAAAGAGCTTGAAGATGCTCTTTTAGCAGGAGAAGCACATCTAGCAGTTCACTCTTTAAAAGATGTACCAACTTATATTCCAGATGGATTAGAGCTTGTGGCTATTACAAAAAGACAAGATCAAAGAGATATTTTTTTATCTCATAAATATAAATCTCTTAAAGCACTTCCAAAAGGTGCAATAGTAGGAACAACAAGTCTAAGGAGACGGATGCAAATAGCAAAGATTCGTCCTGATTTGATACTTAAAGATTTAAGAGGTAATGTAAATACACGTCTTAGAAAATTGGCAGAGGGGCAATATGATGCAATAATTTTAGCATATATTGGACTAAAAAGATTAGATTTACTAAAAAATATACCATTTACCAAAAAGTTGAAACTTCATAAGATGATACCTCCAATGGGTCAAGCGGCTTTGGGTATAGAGATTATAAACAATAACGATAAAGTTCGTGAAATTGCAATGAGTCTTAATGATTCAGACACTTTTCTTTGTACCAAAATAGAAAGAGACTTTATCAGTAAAATCGGTGCTGGATGTTCTGCACCTGTGGCATGTAATGCTACTATAGATGATGATGTAATTAATCTTGAAGCTATGATAGGTTATCCTGATGGTACTAATATTATGTATAAAACTTTAACAGCATTAATTTCTCATTGTGATGAATTAGGCTCAAAATTGGCAAATGATTTTATATTAGATGGTGCAATGGAAATCTTGAAAAATGCTGAATCTATAGCGTTTAAAGATGAGATGCCTCAACGAATTTAGGATTATACTGCTCTTTGGAAGTGATGGCTTCAGCCTCACCTAGGCTATTAAAGAGAGGTGGAGCTAAAGCACCACTTCCAAAACATTGGCATTGGGGATTTTTGCCCCTATAGTATCTATTTTGGTAGGAGTGCCTCTTGTGTAGGTAACCCTAAAATTATATCTTCTATTCCTCTTCTTTTAATAATCTATATTTAGCTAATGTTTGTTCTGCTAAATCTTTATCAGGTATTTTTCGTCCAGCTATATATCCTATAATATTTCCATCTTTATCAAATCTTGGTTTTATCCATACCATCACCACATAAAATGCACCTGTTGAGGTCATATTTTTGACTAATCCCTCCCAATAATCACCTTTTTTAATTGTTCTCCACATATCCTCAAATCCAGCTTTTGGCATATCAGGATGTCTATTAATGTTGTGTGGAGAGCCAATAAGTTGCTCTTTTGTATATCCTGTGAGTTCCCTAAATTTTCTATTTGCATAAGTAATAATACCTGCTTTATCTGTTTCAGTAATCATAACCCCACCTTCAAAAGGGATTTCCATATCTAGTGGTTCAGGTTTGTTGATTATTTCACTTGTTATTAAATTTTTGATTGTATTTTTCATAAAAATCCTTTGAGTATCTAAAAGTAGTGTTGATATATGTAGATTGTAAATTATAAATTAGACTTTATTCAAGACTAAAGTTAAAATTTAGACTTTAGTTTAGAATGAGTATTAAATAGATTGTATTATCCTAAGAGTAGTTTCTTATTAAAAGAATATTAGGATTTGTATTAAATTGTAGTTATATAACAAATATTATAATATAATTTAGATTAAATATAGTTTAATTTTAAACCCCTTGCGTTGTATCAAAAACTCTGATATGCAATCTATCACTATAATTAAACCCATATTTCATACAAAATTCAAAAACACTTCTATCATTTTGCCAAATCGTATCTCTACTCTCTCCAACAGGCATACAGTAGATATTCGGATTATCAAAATTTTGTGTAATATCTCTTATCTCTTTTATCGCAGTTGAATTTACAAGTTTTTTATCAATAGTAAATTTAAAAAAGCTATCTTTTGCATTTAAAACTATATTTTTTATAGCCTTTGGTCTTATTCTCTTACTTTTTGGCTCTTTGGAATTAGATAGTTTTATAGATAGTGCAAATGTGGTCTCTTTATATATTGGATATTCTTCAAAATCAATCTCAATAGAAGCATTTGTCTCAAATGTAATCTCTACACCTAACTCAACCAAAAAACTAACAACTTCATAAAAAGCCTCATCTTCAAAATATATCAAAGGTTCTCCACCAGTAATCACAATATGAGGAAGATAACCAATCTTGATAAACTCTTTTGTAAGCTTATCTATAATAATTTGTGAGTTATTTATCTTTTTCCAATTTTTAGCAAAGGCACTATCTACCGAAAAATATGTATCACACCCTAATTTTTCTACACCATCTACACTATATTTTGTACCAAATCCAGCACAACTTAAATTACATCCACCCGTTCGTAAAAAATAAGATGGCACTCCTGCATACTTTCCCTCTCCTTGGAGTGAGAAAAACTCTTCTGATATGTAGAACATTACATTAATCCTTTATTTTTAATATTATTTTTGTTCAAATAACTTATCAAGATTATTAGTTACTTATCATAATATATCATTATTATTTTCATTCTACTATCTCGAACTGTTTTCGTCTAATAAACTTATAAAAACCATAACTTTCAAAACGCTCTTTATTATTTCTAAATTCCAACATCGCTTTAGTCTGATTTCCCTCATTTAACGCTTTAGCAAATGTATAAAAAACGCCAAAATGACTCTGTAAAATACTTATTCTACAACCATATACATTATCATTTTGATGCCTATTTATCTCACAATTACCTA
>CAYWFW010000158.1:0-2601 GCA_964457735.1 uncultured Sulfurovum sp.
CAATATGTTCTAAATTACCAGATTTAAAAAATCTCGTATCATCTTTAAGTAGTGTATTGATTTTTTCTTTTTCACTATGACCAAATAATGCATCTATTTTATTATCTTCAAATAAACTTTTACCTTTTGTCCATACGCCACAACCAGTGAATATAATTCGTGGATTTAAAGGTAGTTTTTTAGTGAATTAATATAATTTCTTGCGGTACTATCTGCATTATTTGTAACTGTACAAGAATTAATCACAATGATATTTGCCTCTTTTTCATCAAGTGTAAAGTCAAAGTCTTTTAATTTTGACATCATAATTTGTGTATCAAACAAATTAGTTCGACATCCAAATGTTTTAAAATATACTTTATCTTTCATAGCAATCAACCTGTTACAGGAGGGTCAAAAAGCCCATTTGCTGTAGTCCCAGGTAGTAAACTTTCAGCACTAGTTTTTTTACTTGTAACTCTTAAAGTTTGAGTAGGGTAAGCGATTGCTATATCATCTTCTTTTTGAAAAGCTTTTAGTATCTCCATACTTATTGTACTTCTCAAACCCAAAGTTGCATGTGAATTTGTATGGTACCAAGATGATATTGTAATTCCATACGGTTCAGCAAATGCAAATACTCTAGGCTCTGGATTTGCATTTCTTAATACATATTTTTTTCTCATTTTTTGAAGTCGTTTTTTAGCAAGTTCAGTATATCTTTTTGCATGATTTCCTACAATCGCTTTTGCCAACTCTACTGCTTTTTTATGATTTGAATCAAATGTAATATTTATATCAACACCATCCCAAACAGTTCTTAAACCATCAAAAGTATAATTTGAAATCATATCTGTAAAAATATAATTATTTGGTATAAAAAACACCCTTCCTGTTCTACGATTTTTCGTATAACTTGTCAGTGTAATATCTTCTCTAATAGAAATTTTTAATAATGAAATATCAAGAACATCACCTACAACTTCTATACCATTTCTTTGAATCTTAATTCTATCCCCTGGGTTAATAGATCCACTCATCATAATTGAGATCCAACCAAAAATTGACATAAACCAATCTTTTAATGCAATCGCAATACCAGCAGATGCAAATCCTAAAAATGTAACTAGATAAGAAGCATTCTCAATATATGAAAATAATACTATAAAAATAGTTAAAACAATAAAAGAAAAATTAATAATTTTATTTGTTGTATAATGACTATCATCATCTTTGATATATCTTTTCATAGTAATTTTAGCAATAAGTGTTAATCCAAATAAAATAACAATTAAAATAACTATATTTAATATATTACCTATTTCTATTCTTATGTTTTCTTTTGTTTCTGCAACTATTTGTGCAATTCTTCTATTGTATATCTCTCCTGTCGTTGATACAATATCAACAACCATGCCAAAGTCTTGTAATTCTTGCTTTAATTTATCAATTTTAGTTTTAATTTCATTAGTTGATGTAATGATACTTAATTCGTCATAATATGTTAATTGTGAACTTAAAATACTCAAAAGTTCATTAAGTTCTTCATTGATCTCTGCATATAAAGTTTTATTTTCATTTAATTTTTTAATGTAAGACAAAGCCTCAATAATTATAAAAGGGTTTGAGATATTTGGTGCTTTTGTAATAATAATTGGAGTTATCTGTTTACCTATTAGGGAATTTTTGTATTCGCTAATTAATTCTAACTCATTCTCTTTTATTTTTACTTTATTATATAATTGATAAGATAACTCTTCATATCTTTCAGATTTCCATTTAGAATATTTTTTAGCATCTTTTTTAATCTTCTTTAACTCTTTTTCAATTTGTCTGTATGTTAAATAATTCTCATATCGAGTGATCCAAATATTCCCTTCTAACTCTTTATCTATATCATTTAATTTTAATCTTAACTCTTTTTTCGATCTATTATTATCTATATTTTCCGCATTGATGCAACTAATAAGCATAATTATAAAAAAGATATATTTTAAAAATCTCATCTGTTATTATCTTAATATTTTAAGTACAATGCTTTTTGGAGCATCATCTATAATCTTGCAATCACCAATACCAATTGGTAATATAAATTTTATTTTATCATCTAAACTTTTTTTATCTAAGAAAAAATGCTTGTAAAAATCTTCAATATTTTTAACTTCATAAGTTGTTGGAATATTATATTTTTCTAAAAGTATTTTAATTCTTAAAGCTTCATTTACATTCATCATCTCTAATTCAATAGCTAGATTATTTGCCATAACCATACCAATGCCTACAGCTTCACCGTGCAAGTATTTTTCATATTTTGTTTCATTTTCAATGATATGACCAAAAGTATGACCATAATTTAAAGCAGCTCTTATACCTTTTTCTTTCTCATCTTGTGATACAACCCAAGCTTTAGTCTCTACAGATTTTTTAATGGCAATATCTATATTTTTTTTATCATTTAGATTATTATTTTCTAACCACTCGAAAAAATCTTTATTAAAGCAAACTGCCATTTTAATAATCTCTGCAACTCCTGCTCCAAATTCTCTTTTTGGTAGAGTATCTAAAAAAGAGGAATCGATATAAACAGCTTTTGGTTGATGAAAAGCACCAACTAAATTTTTG
>CAYWFW010000159.1:0-3784 GCA_964457735.1 uncultured Sulfurovum sp.
AACCATATTGTATAGATGAAAGATTAGTTTTAAGAGTAAATTTAAGCAATCCAAAACAATCTTTAATATCATCAGAGATGGGAGATACGACCAATAAATTTATAGAGGTATTAGCTTTGTTATTATCAAATTCAAATCAAATTATATTTATTGATGAGATAGATAATATAATAGATTATGATAAATCAGAAATCTTTTTTAAAGCAATAATTGAGATTGTTCAAAAAGAGAAAGTTCAACTATTCTTTACTATAAAGGATAAAAATAAAGTTGAGGTTTTAAAAAAAGTTAGCAAAGAGTTAGAGTATAAAAAGATAAAATTTATTAAATTAATTGAAAAATAGGGAGAAAATATGAAAAAAATAATGTTAATAACAAGTTTATCTGTAGCTTTATTTTCTATGGATGAGTTGCCTGATATTTTATCAGAAAATAAAAGTAAAATATTTAATTATCAAAAAGAAAAGAATCAAATTGAGAGTGATAAACTTCAAAAAAGTTGGATTAGTCCTATAGTTGTAAGTTACAAGAAGAATTATTCTGAACAGCTTATATCTGGTCGTGTGGATACTGGTAGTTTTAGCATTGGTATTGACCAACCAATATTTAAATCAGGTGGTATCTATTTTGCAATTAAATATGCTGATGCGATTAGAGGGCTTAATGGTACATCTATTGAGATACAAAAAAGGGCTATGATAGGTAACGCTTTGTCTATTTTATATAATCTAAAAAAAATGGCTTTAAATCAAAAAAAGTTAAGATTACTTGTTAAAAATGATAATATTGATATATTACAAAAGCGAGATAGCTATGATTCTGGATTGATTGATAGTAGTTTTTTAGACCAATCTATACTCAAAAAAAATAGTGATGAGATACAGTTATTAGATATAGAATTATCTATTCAAAAACTTAAAAATGATTTTTATCTTTTAAGTGATAAAAATCCCTCTTCTATCAAATTGCCAAAACTAAAACTGATAAAAGAATCAAGATATAAAGGTAAGAATTTAGAACTTGTGAAAGAAAAGTTTGCCGTTAGAGAAAAAAGTTATAGCTCAAAAATGACATGGACAAAATATCTTCCTACTATATCAATTCAAGCTAGATATACAGATTCTGATCCCTCTGCAATATTTGTAAATCCAAATTTAAAAGAGGCGTATAATAGTTATGGTTTTACAATATCAATGCCAATAAGTATCAATTCACTAAGAGATATAGAATCAAGCAAAGTCTCTTATATGGAGGCAGAAACAAAACTAATGGATAAGAAAAAAGATATAGAAAATGAGTATAAATTGGTACTTAAAAATTTAGCTATTTTGGATAAAAAAATCTCTCTATCCAAAAAAGATGAAAAGCTTTATAAAAGTTTATATAAAAGTACAAAAAATCTTCAAAAAGCAGGAGAAAAAACCAAATTAGATACTGAGTTAATGGGCAATTCTTTAAAAATTAAAAAGTATGACCAACAGATATATCGTATTGATAAAGAGTTACAATTATTGTCATTGTATATTAAAGTACATTAAACCTCTTGTAAAATTTGGAAAGAATTTTATTTGACATATTGTAGCTCTTTTGGTTTTTTATCTTTTCTTATTATTTTTCTAACCTTGCTGATACCTTCGCTAGTACCAACAAGAAGAAGTTTTGATTGAGGAAGAATCGTTAGTGCTTCTGATGGCATAGGTATAAACTTATTATCTTTATATTTTATACCTATAATAGTAACATTTGCAATATCTTTAAAATTTGCATCTTTTATTTTACCTAGAGTTAGCCAACTTATCTTTGGAACTTTTACCTCTTCCATATCAAGTGGACTATCTTGTCTATATAAGAAATCTTGAAGCATATTTTCCATCTCAGGTCTAACTGCCATCGCATTTACTCTTTTTGCCATCAATTTAGAGGCTGTTACAACTTTATCTGCACCAAGTTTAGATAATTTCTCTTCATCTTCGTTACTTTTTGCACTTGCAATAATTAAATATTTTCTCTTTCTTCCAATCTCATCTTGATATAATCTCGCTGATACCACAACGGCTATATTATCTGTTACATTATCTGCAATAGTAATAATTCCTTTTGCACTTGACATATATGATTTTAAAATTGCTTCTTGTGTATGTGGTTGAGCAGATACAAAGTATGGATATTTATATTTTTTTGCAATTTGTTCCATATCTTCTCTATTATCTACTACCACAAATGGTATATGATTTTCTCTTAAATTTTTTGTTACTTCAATTGTAAATTCATTGTGATGACATACCACAAAATGTTGTTTTAATCTTGCTATCTCATAAAGCATTCGTCTCTCCCTTATAAGTTTTTGAAATTCACCTTTGTGAAACACTTCTGCTATGATACCAACGGATATAGAAAACAGTATAAATCCAAAAATAATTAGCGTAATTGTAAATATTCGCCCTAAATCAGAAAGAGGTTTTTGTTCTCCAAATCCAACTGTTGTAAATGTGATACCTGTTTGATATATAGCATCCATAAGAGGATAATCCTCTATGATTATATATCCAATTGTACCAATAAGCATAATAAATACAGTTAATATAAAAGGATATCTAAAAGGTTTTAGATGAGAGTAATACTCATCAGTTAAATTTATATGTGGTTTTGGTGTTGTTGTCCAGTTAAGGAATTTTTTTATTTTTTGAGTAGTATTCAAGATACTATCCCTTGAAGTTTCAAGGGGTTATTGTGAAGCTTTTTTCTTCATTGTTCTTAGAGTAGATGCAGCAACCTTAATTCTCTTTGTTGTACCATCTTCTAATTTAATCTTTACAGATCTAAGATTTGGAAGTTGTCTTCTTTTTGTCTTGTTATTAGCATGAGAAACATTATTTCCAACTAGTGGACCTTTCCCAGTAACATCACATCTTCTTGCCATTATATTGCCTTTATATATTTAGATTATAAATCACCAATTAAAACTAGTTGATGAATACTTTTTGCGATTATATCAAAACAAATATAAATTTAACTTAAAGTGGTAAATAAATCTTATCCAATAATTCTTGATATTCACTTTGTTCATCGCTATCAATCGTTATCCCTCCTCCACTCTTATAATAGAAACTATCTTTATTTTTTTCTATAAATCTTATCATCACAGAAGAGTCTAAATTCTCTCCATCAAAAATTCCAAAAACTCCACTATAAAACTCTCTATCATAATTTTCTATATCATTAATTATATCTATAGTCTTTTTTTTTGGAGTGCCAGAGATTGATCCAGCAGGAAGAAGCCTATTTAATATCTCACCCAAACTATCTTGCCAATTGTTATCTAATTCTCCTGATATTTTAGAGCTTACTTGCAAAAGTTTTTTATCCCCTGCATCAATTTTTTTAATAAATCTAAACTTATTGACTTTTACATTTTTTGATACAATAGATAAATCATTTCTCATCAAATCAACCATCATAATATGTTCTGCCATCTCTTTTGGATTGTTTAAAATTTTATCTTTAGCATCTGGAATATCTGCATCAATTGTCCCTTTCATAGGGTAAGTTGAGATTATATTATCTTTTATTTTAATAAATCTTTCAGGGGAAAAACAGATAAATTTATCCTCAAAATATAGTTTGAAATCAGCTTTTGATAATGAAAAAATCTCTTTTAAGCTAAGATTTATCTCTATTTTAGTTTTAAAAGTTAGATTTAAAAGATATGTATCACCTTTTAATATTTTTTCTTTAACTTTTTGTATAGATTTTTGATATGTTATAAAATCCAATGGAAACTTAT
>CAYWFW010000160.1:0-6676 GCA_964457735.1 uncultured Sulfurovum sp.
AAGATATGTATTTATCAATTCAGTATTAATATCAGAAAGATATACTTTTTTATCTTTTAATAAACCTTGTGAATATAATTCAAAAAATACTGCTCCACCACCTAAAAATGGTTCGTGATAGTTATTAAACTCTTTTGGAAATAGTGGTAATAGTTGTTTTAGCAAACCTCTTTTACCACCTACCCATTTTATAAATGGTTGATATTGTTTTGCCATCATTAATTTTTATTACATTTTATATTATTGGGACTACATTTTTTAGTTCTACAGTCTTTACAATATGATTGTGGTATTTTATTTCCATTTGTCATTATTCTAAATCCAAATAACTCTTCAATTTCATTTAAACCACTTGCACTTTTTGTACAACCTTTATATGGAGATTCATCATTTATAGTATATGACATTTTATATTCCTTAATATATTTATAATATTATACCTTAAATTGAAAATATATTAAAGAGGATTTATAATCACCCCCTCATCCTATCCTCATCCACACTCCAAATAAATACAATAGGAATAAACACAAGTGTCATAATAGTCCCCACAATCAGTCCTCCAATAGCAACAGCACCAAGAGGAGCAAGTCTTTCTAATCCAATCGCAGAACCTTGAGCAACAGGTAACATTCCAACAGATACGGCAAAGGCAGTCATCAATACTGGTCTTGTTCTGATTTTAATAGATTCCAACATTGCATCTCTTTTATTTTTTCCTGCTTGAATCTGTTCTATTGCAAAGTGGATAAGCAGTATGGCATTATTTACAATTACTCCAGAGAGTAGCATAAAGCCCATCATTGCAGGCATTGAGATATGGTAGCCTACTGCCAACATTGTCCATGATGCACCTATGATTGTAAGAGGGATTGAAAAGAGTATCATTAATGAAATTTTGACATCTCCAAACATAATAATAAGGGTAAAGAATATTAGAATTACTGCCATAATAATTGCTCCAATCATACGCTGGGCTGATGATAAGAATTGTTTAATATCTCCCACTTGTTCAAGTGTCACATTTGCAGGAATTTTTACCGATTTAAGCTCTTTTTCAAAGTTATCCATAATATGGGATATTGCACCTTTTTCTCTATTTCCATAAACTTCAATTGTGTATTCAAGTCCCTCTCTTGTGATTAGGCTAGGTTCATTTTGATACTCTATTGTGGCGATTTTATTTAGAGGGATTTTACCTTTTGGTGTATCTATTAGCATATTTAGGACTTTATCAAATTGTGCTATTTGTGTTTGAGGTAACCATACTCTTATACCGTAATCTATACTATTTTCTTTTGGAAAACTAGCCACCATCGCTCCTCTAATTGCAAGTTGAAGTTGAGCTGTAATATCATTACGATTTATTGAATATTGCATCGCTAATGCTTCGTCTATTTTAAGATTATAGACTTTTTTACCCATATCCCAAGTTCTTGAAGTTGATACTACACCTCTTGTTTTGCCTAGTGCATCTTGAACATCTGAGGCTACTGATTGGAGTATATCAATATCAGAACTGCTAAGTTTTGCATTTACACTAGCACGAATACTTGCCATCGCTGTTGCTCCATAAGGTGTAATATCAATATATTTTACATAAGGGATTTTGGCAATGCTATCTCTAAGATTGGCAGAAATTTGCCAAATATCTACATCTCTTTTGTGTCTATCTACATAAGTTGCCACAACAGATATATAATCAGTTCCACTTCCACTTCCTATACTAAGCACTCCTGATTCACTACCAATACTTCCAGAAATTCTAAGCAATTTACCCTGCTTTTTAATGGCGATATTAACCTTTTGCATAATCTCTTCACTTTTACTTATTGGCAAGTTTGCATCGGTTGTAATTTTGATATTTACACCACCTGTATCCATTGGTGGCATCAACTCTTTTCCAACTGTTGGCATCACCTGTTTTACAGATATTACAAATAGTAGAATAAGGATAAAAATTGATAAAAAGCCTAAACGCTTAGAGGATATTATCGCTGATACTATATTTGCAAAAAATCTTTGAATATAATTATTTGCAAAGCCTATAATAGCGTGAAACCAATCTTCTATTTTTAGTAAAGTTTTATTTTCAATTGCAAGAATATGCAACGATAAAAGAGGTACAGCTATGATAGAGATAACATAAGAGGCGATTAATGCCAAAAGTAAAGTCCCAACAAGTGGAGCAAAAACAGTTTGAGGATAACCACCCACAAATAGCATTGGAGAGAGGGCTATCATTGTGGTGATTGTCCCACTAAAATCGGCAAACATAATCTCTTGTGTTCCCTCTACCACGGCATCTTTTATATCCTTGCCAAGTTCACGGTAGTGCCTTTCTATATTTTCCATCACCACCACAGTATCATCAAGAAGCAATCCCAAAGCCAATATAATCGCAGTCAAAGTAACCACATTAAAATCAATCCCCACAAGCCACATCAATGCAATAGTAGATGAATAAACTAAAGGAATTGTTATTAATACCACCAAAATTTGTCTAAAACTTGCCAGAAACAGGAATACAATAATCGTGGACATCACAATAGCATCACGAAGAGAATCAAACATATTCATTGTGCTTTGTTCTATTGTATCTTTTTGAGTATCACTAACTTCAAAATTTATATTTGGATATTTTGTTTTAAACTCTTCAAGCATACTATCAATTTTACCAATAGTACTAATCACATCGGCAGTTGTCGCTCTTTGGATAGATAAGGCTATCGCTTTTTTACCATTTCCAAAATATGCAGAACTATTTTCATAATGTCCAAAATATATATTTGCTATATCAGAGAGTTTTAAATCACTTGTGATATGAAGCTCTTTTAACTGCGATACTTGGTCTCTTTTACCTTGTGATTTTAACAAATAACGATGCTCTTGATTACTAATAAATCCAACCGAATATTCAGAATTATTTTTTTGAATTGTGGCTATAACAGTTGATAGAGATAAGCCAAAGGAATCAAGTTTTTCTTTATCTATTATAATTTGTAACTCTTTTTTATATCCACCAAAAATATCTACATTTGCAATACCCCTAGTTTTTATAAGTTTTCGTTTTATCTCACCACTTGCCAAATCACGAATATCTTCTAATTTTAGCAAACTACCATCTTTTGGTGACATAGAAACTACTAATACAGGTGCTGTTGCTTCTGTAATTTTGATAATTTGAGGCTCTTTTATATCTTTTGGCAGTTTTATTCTAATCTTAGCAATAGCATTGGTTACATCATTAACGGCATTATCAATATCTTTTTCATAATCAAACTCCACTTTTATAACAGTAACTTCATCAATAGTAGTTGAATATGCTCGTCTGATTAAATCAAGAGAGTAAAGCTCCTCTTCAATGGGAACAGCAATATTACTTGCCATTGTTTTGGCAGATGCACCTTGTTCTACCACTACTACTGCAACTTCAGGATAGTTTGAATTTGGAAATAAATTACGATGGATTTTGCCATATCCTGTTAATCCAGCCATTATAAAAAGTGCTAAAAATGATATAATAATATGTGGTTTCTTAAGAATTTTTTCAATCCACGAGATAGATTTTTTATTCACTCTTTACCCCTACTACATTTACTCTA
This sequence comes from uncultured Sulfurovum sp., assembly GCA_964457735.1. GTDB lineage: Bacteria > Campylobacterota > Campylobacteria > Campylobacterales > Sulfurovaceae > FS08-3. Next base: position 3,606 of record CAYWFW010000160.1, read on the forward strand.
TCATAGGCTAATAGATTTGCCAATTTTACTTCACTTGCTGATGCAATATTATTTTTGGGGCAAGGATTAATCAAAATATCATTATCTTTTTGAACATCAATATAGACTTTTAATGGAGTAAATTTACCATTTTTATACTCCATCACAAACTCTCCATCTTTTTTATGTAAGATTGTATTATTAGGTACAATACAACCTTTTGCCTCTTTGGTAACCACTTCAATATTCAAAGTTCCACCTGATGGTAAATCAAGATGCTCACTAAGTTCTACTTCAGCTTGTAATAATCCATTCTTAGATGTACTATATATTGCTCTAATTAGACCTATCTTTTTATCATCTAATAATACTTCTTGGTTTTTGGCTATCTTTATATTTTTTGTAAAAGCATAAGAGAATACTAACTTCTTTTTATCATTTATCATACTTAAAATTGGTTTACCCAAAGCCACCAAATCACCCTCATGAAGCGATATATTATCTATATACCCATCAAAAGGTGCAACAATTCTAAGATAAGATAATTGATGTTTTAGTTGTATAATTTTTTGTTTTGTATTTTCTACCATTGAACCTTTTGATTGAAAAGCCACAAGAGATATATCAAGCTTCTCTTTTGCCAAACCACCCACTTTATAAAGTTTCAAGTTCCTATTATAGATACTTTTTGTTAGTTTTAAATCATTCTTTTGAGCATTTAAAGTTGAGTTTAGAGCATTGATAGTTGAGTTTAATTCTGTTGAATCAATATATACAAGTGGTTCATCTTTTTTAACCATTTGCGACTCCTCTACCAAAACCTTTTGCACATATCCTGCTAATTTTGTAGAGAGTTTAATATTTTTATCTGGTATTATTTGAGCCAAATATGTTACTCTATTTTGCAAAATACCTTGCTTTGGGGTCACAACTTTAACTGTTATATTATTTTGAATTGGCAAAGATTCATTAGCAATCTCTGCCTTTCTTGTATCTAATAACATCTTACCTTTAATCGCTAATGCCACAACAATTAATATAATTAATACCACTTTTTTCTTCATTATTTTATCCCTCTTTCTAATAAATAATCCAAATAATAAATACTTTTTTTATAGTTATATCTACTCTCAATCACCTTTGCTTGTGCCAATGCTCTTTGCCCTTTGATAAAAAGTAAATCGTTTAGAGTTGCCACACTATTGTTATATCTTACCTGTTCTATCTTTTGACTTTTGCTCATAAGTTTTAATTGACTATTATTTCCTAGATATTGAGCATAACTTTGTTTGATTTTTTCAACAGCTTCATTAAGAGATTTTTTCATATCCAAAACACTCTGCTCTTTTTGATAAATAGCATTCATCTTTGCAATCTTTGCCTTTTGTGAAGCTATATTACTCTTGCCAAAATCTATAAGATTATATTTCACATTTACTTCAACTTGCCACAAAGTCTCATCATCCCAATCATCACTAATTAAATCTTGAGCATAATTTTTACCAATATAAGAGTTTAGGTGAACTTGAGGAAGTTTGGCAGAATTGGTTTTATCAATTGTATGATTTGCTTTTTTTATACCCATATTTTCTATTTTTATTTTAGATAATTTTTCTATTTTTTTATATAGTTTATTTATAGAATATCTAGGCTTTTTTATCTTAAATTTTAATGCTCTTAATCTAGTTACCTTTTTACCCACAAGAGCCGATAGAGATGATTTAGTAATCTCTATATTTGATGATATTATCTCTTGATAAGTTTTTGATGATTGCAAATTAGACTCTGCTTTAAACAAATCTATTTGAGCCTTTTTACCCAAATTTACCTCTATTTTAATCTGATTAGTTAGTTTTCTAAGAGCATTTGTATAACTCTTTTGAGCCTTTAAAATCTCTTGTTGAGCCAAAATTGATAGATAAAGAGAACGAATATTATATGCAAACTGCTCCATAGTAAGCTGACTTTTAATATATGAAATATTTTGAGAAATACTATCAATCTCTATCTGTTTAGTCTGAGCAAAACCAGTAAACAAAGCCACACTATAACTAACTCCAGATGTAAAAATATTTTCACTTGTTGTGATTGGTTTACCACTTGCAATAACTGATGGTGTAAGGGGTGCAAGTGTGCGAGGAGAATTATAACGGGTATAATTACCCACAATATTCAAATCCCCATATCGCATCACCTTGCTATTTTGATGTTGAAGTTTAGATAACTCAATCTGATTTTTACTTTTTTTTATAATACCACTATGCTTTAACCCATAATCAATCAACTCATCTATTGAACTACTAAATAAAAATGTACTAAGTATAAATATATATAAAATCTTTTTCATTAAAATACTCCTATTATTTAAATATATTCAAATAATATCTAATCAATGTGAATTTAGAGTGAATTAGTTTTGCTATTATAATTAATCTGTTATAATATGTTTAAAGAAATAAAGGAGTAGTTATGGAAGTTACATTAAAAATAGATAATCCAAACGAGTTAGAACAACAGTTATTTAAATTTTTAAAACAGCAGAAAAAAGAGCTAGAAGAGGTAACAATAGAGGCATTAACAAGTTTTTTGAGTTCGTTTAAGAAAGAAGAGAAGCTTCATTTTAAGAAAAAAGATATTTCTAAAAATTTATCAGTTATTATATCTGATGATGATGAACCTATAGATGAAACTATAAAATTATATTCTCATGTAGAAGATAGTGCTAAATATATTCATGACTTAAGAAGAGTGAGAAATAGATAATGATTTTTATAGATACTTGTATTTTAATAGACCATTCTAAGAGAAAAATAGATTTTACTGAAGATGAAAAAAAGAATTTTTGTATCAATTCTGTAGTACAGTTAGAATTTCTGACAGGAGCATATAACAAAAAAGAGTTAAGAGAGTTCAATAAGATTTTAAAAAATTGGAATATAGCAAATATTAATCAAGATATTTTAGACTTATCAGTTCAACTAATGAATAAATATGGACTCTCTCATGGAATGGGTGTTTATGACTCTATTATCGCCTCTACTTGTATGATTTACGATTTGCCTTTATGGACATATAATAAAAAAGATTTTAGA
>CAYWFW010000161.1:0-11151 GCA_964457735.1 uncultured Sulfurovum sp.
TCATCTAAAATATCATCAATTGTCATATTAATAGAAAATCTCATATTATTTTGAGAAAACTTTTTAAATGTAGATTCTATTACTATTTTAGCAAAATCATTAGAAAGATGAATATCAGGAAGAAGTGGTAAGAATATATCAGGCATCAGTATATCGTCTTTTGATATATAGAGTCTCGCTAATGATTCATAACTATTAATTGTATTATTTTTGATATCATAAATAGGTTGATAGTGCATACATAATCTATCATTGATAATTGCATTTCTTATATTTAATGCTAATTTTGTGGTGTTTTTTATTATCTGTTTATTCTCTTTTTCTATATCTTCGTAAAATATGTAAGGTTTATGAAGAAGTCTTGCATTATTAATACATATATCAGCATATCTCATAGATATTGCATCACCGAGTATATTAGATATACCCATTGTTACTGTATATGGTATCTCTATATCTTTATATTTAAATAGCATTAGCTTTAAGTCAATACTGATTTTATTAACTAATTCTTTTATATCAGTTTTAGTATCTGTAATAATAGAGGCAAATTCATCTGAAGGGAGTTTATATAAAATTCCTATATCATCAATATGCTTTTGTAAATAATTTTTTAGATAATCAATTAATAAATCTCCTGCTTTAAAACCATAAAAATAATTGATACGAGAGAATCTATCAACATCAAATATAATTAGATATTTATCTTTATAATTTTTAAGATCTTCAAGTAGTTTTGTTCTATTTGGCAAATTTGTTCTTTTTTCGTAGTGTATCTGTTTATATATAGATTTTGTTTGCTCTTCTACCTTTACTTGAAGATTGGAGTTTAATATATTAAACTCAGAACTAATCTCATTTGTCAAATGAAGTAAAACTTTGATAGTACTTATATCCTCTTTAAAATATTTTTTAATTTTAGGTTTAAATTTAATATTTTGATTATTGTTTGATTCAGATAAAAGAAGATATGTACTTGTTTGATTTAATAAATTTTTGGTATAAAACTCTCCAAAAGTAAAAAAACCAGTAGTTGGTGCAATATCTTCTAAATTAGATAGTTCTATATTTATACTTTTATCTAAAAAATGTCGTCTTGCTGTACATGAATATATAAAGATAGATTGGCAATTATTAAAATCTATATCTTTTGAATAGTTAGAGCTATTTCGTATTATTGTCTCTACATCACCTATACCAAAACGAACCATCTCACCTTCATAAATATTTCCTCCAAATCCCAAAGAACCATCATCAAACTTTTGCAAAACGGCTCTTCCTATATCTTTACCATCTCTTTTTATTATTAGAGGAAAATCTATACCCGTATTTGGTAAACTTTGAGAAATTCTATCACCTAAATATTTATTATAAAAATCTGTGGCTTTCATATTATCTATTGTATAAACACGATTATTTTTTGAAGATGTGATTTTTTTATCAATTCCTATAGGTGTCCAGTCAAAAGAGAAGTCATGTTTAACATATAAATTTGGATTAATCAATGCGATTGCAACAACGCCACAACTGCTTATATAGGAGTTACTAATCACAAAAGTAATATTATCATTTACATTATTATACTTTCCAGCTAATCCACCTGATATTAGAGTATTTTGTAATATATCTGATATACCTCTAATTAAAAGCTCTCCATTTGTATTAAATGCATCAGCAAAAAGTATAATAACTTTTGGATTTTGATCTTTAAAATGGGTAGCTATATCTCTTCCCATTTTATAATCATCTTTAACTTGTGTATGATTTAATTTAAATGAATTCAACTTTGTTTGTGTAAATTGTGTAAAACTTATAACAGTTTTATGTTTTAGTACACTACATCCATTTGAGATTGCACCATCTGTTGTCGTTCCAATTATATGAGCTAATGGAAAATATTCATTTAATTTTTGAGTAATATTTTTAATAAAATATTCATCCGTATTGCCTAGAAAAAGTTGAATCATAAGCATAGAGTTATCTTTTATATCATTTTTTTCTATAAGATTCTCTATATCATCTATATCTATAATAGTAAAGTTTAAAGTTGTCATATTATTTCTTTAACTGTTTTTAATTTTTACAAGTATATCTTTTTTTAAGTGATAACTCTTTTAATATTAGTGTTTAAATTAGTGATTATTTCATAACTAATGGTATCCAAAAGTTTTGCAGCATTTTGTGCATTGTTCATTATACACACATTATCCTCAATAGAAGCTAAACTAATAAAATCCATAGATACTTTTCCCAATATTTTAATCCCAGATGGTAACATATATATTTTATTACTCCTAAACCATCCATCACCATAGCCTAAATCATAGGTAGAAATTATAGTATCAATCTCTAAAGTAGTATCTCCACCATAACCTATTCTAGCTCCTTTTTTTAAGAACCTTGATGATACTTTTTTTGCAAACAGAGATAAAACTGGTTTCAATTCAATTTTATTAAAAACTGAGTTTAACTCATTATATCCATAAGCAGAGATTCCAATTCTTGCTATATCTTCATTAAATTTATTTGTACGAAGAAGAGCAGAAGAATTATATGAATGAACTCTAAAATTTTTAAAACCTTTATCCCTTATTTTTAATAATGCTTTTTTAAATACTTTTTGTTGCCAGAAAAAATCACTTCCCAGTTCATCTGCACTTTTATAGTGTGTCATCACCCCTACTAAATTAATGTTCTTTTTATTTATAATATCTAAGGCTTTATCAATCTCATCAATAGATATACCATTTCTATGCATACCTGTATCAATTTTAAGCTCAATATTTATACCTTTGCTAAGATTCTTAAAATCTTGAATACTATTAATGGCAAAATTAAATTTATCATTAATAATAGGAGTATCATTTAAAATAAGTATCTTTTTAAAATATTTTTGAATAGTTAATGCCTCTTTTTTGTCTTTAACCACAGCATTAGTTATTCCAAATTCAGATGAGAGTTTTGCCATAATTTCTAGTCCATGACCATAAGCATTATCTTTTAACACTATTGCAATAGCATCAACTCCACCTGCACACCTAGATAACTCTTTTAAATTATAATAAAAATTATCTCTATTTATCTTTATATAAGCCATAAACATATTATACCCTAATAGTAGCTATATAAGTAGCATTTAGATAGATTTTTTTTTATTGCATAAAATTTAATCAAAAATTAAATCTAGTAAAATTAGATTTAGATATAATTATTGATAATAAAATTTTAAGGAATTAAGTATGAAGATTTTTACACTAAGTTTAATTACATCTTTGGTATTATCAACAGCTGTTGCAGGTGGAGAGATAGAAGAGCAAAATATTATGGTTACAAAACCTGTAGCAGTAGAGATAGCAGATGTAGAGTCTGACTTTACAATTGGTGCAAATATGACAATTGCAAGTAGATATATTTGGAGAGGTATGGAACAAAATGATAATAAAGCACCAGCTCTTCAAGGTGGAATTGACTTGACATATCAGGGGTATTATTTAAGTTTTTGGGGTTCAAATGTTGATTTTGATGGACAGACTATGGAGCTTGATATTTTTGGTGGATATGCTGGAGAATATTCTGGAATAGGTTATAATGTTGGTTATATTATATATTTAACTAACGATATTCCTGATGAGTATGAAGATATATCTAAAGAGTTCTATCTTGGTTTAAGTAAAGAGTTTGGTAACTATAGTGTTGGTGGAACTTTCTCTTATAACCCTGATGGAGTTAATGAAGATGGTGATGATGGAGTTTATAATATTCAATTAGATGCAAGTGCAAAAACTCTATATGATGTTACAGTTTCGGGAAGCTTTGGTATAAGTGATGGTACATCAACTGATGATTATTATTTTGCAACTGGTGTTAGTAAAACAATTGGTAAATATGATATTGGTTTAACTTATACAGGTTACTATAGCGATGCGTTAGATGATACTACAGATTATATTGTAGGTTCTGTATCTACAAGTTTTTAATCTATCAGTTTATCATTAGACTAAATTTTGGGCAGATACTTTATTTGCCCACACTTTATTAATAAAATCTTCTTTAAACTATAAACTCCTTATTATCTTAGTTTAAATAAATCAAAATCTTATATATTTAATAAATAAAAGAGAGTATCAAGCTATTGGTGTGTATAATTTCGTTACATATATAAAAATAATAGTAGGAGTTTCTTTGACAAGTATCAGTTTGGTATTACTAGGAGCAGGAGATTCATCAAGATTTCGTGCATCATCAAATAAGATTTATCCTAAAAAACAGTGGTTATATAGTGGTGATAAACCGTTATGGTTACAGGTAACTCAAAACTTTGAAAAGATATATAAATTTGATAAAATTATTGTGGTTTCATCTAAAGATGATATAGAGTTTATGAAAAAATTTGGCTTATATTCATTTGTAGAGGGTGGTTCTTCAAGGCAAGAGTCTTTGAATAATGCTATTATAAATCTTGAGAGTGAATTTGTTTTGGTAAGTGATATTGCAAGATGTTGTCTTGATAAGAGTATGATTTTAAGAGTGATAGAGGCAAGAGGTCAAGCAGATTGTATTGTACCATCATTAAATATTTCAGATACTATTTATCAAAACGAAAATCCAATTGATAGAGATTATGTTAAGATTATTCAAACACCTCAGCTTAGTAATTTAGCGTTACTAAAAGAAGCACTATCTTTGGGTAAAGAGTTTACAGATGATAGTTCTGCCATTAAAAGTTTAGGTAAAAAAGTTAAATTTGTGGAAGGTTCTTTAAAGGCTCATAAATTAACTACTTTAGATGATATGAGAAAGTTAGATTGTCTAAAAGCACCTATATCAACACAATTTGTTGGATTTGGTGTGGATATACATCCATTTGAAGAAAATAAAAAGATGTATCTTTGTGGAGTACATATAGATAGTGTGGATTATGGATTTAAGGCTCACAGTGATGGTGATGTGGCTATTCATGCTCTTATAGATGCACTACTTGGAGCTTGTGGTATGGGTGATATTGGAGAGCTTTATCCTGATTTAGATATGCAGTATTTTGGAATTGATTCTAAGATTTTACTTAAAGATACGGTATCTAAAATCAGATTTTTAGGATTTGATATTATTAATGTTGATATGACAATCTTAGCACAAGCTCCAAGACTTTTGGTATTTAAGCAGATGATGAGAGAAAAAATAGCTAATATTTTAGAGATTGAAACAAGATATGTAAATATCAAAGCAACTACTGCAGAGAAATTAGGATTTGTAGGGAAAAAAGAGGGTGTTATGGTTCAAGCTGTAGCAAATTTAAAATATTTTGATTGGACAGGAGAATAATGAAAATAATAATTATAGAAAACGAGTTATATTTGGCACAAAGTATAGCAAGTAAGTTAAATGATAATCATTTTAAGACAGAGATATATAGTACAATAAAGGATGCTTTAAATAGTAGAGGAGATGTTTATCTTTTATCTACCAATTTACCTGGGCAAAATCATGCACCATTAATTAAAAAGTTTGCCGATAAGATAATTATCTTAATGGTGAGTTATATAAATAATAATACTGTAAGTGAACCTTTAAAATTAGGTGCAAAAGATTATATTGTAAAACCATTTATGATTGAAGAACTTTTAAGAAAGATTGAGCATTATAAAGAGTTTCAAGAACTTAGACAAAAAAGTATTTTATTTAGAGAATATACCCATAATTTATTAAAAGATATAGAACATACTTATGATATTGAACAATTAAGCCCCCCTGTTGTTATTTCATCGAATTATCAAAGATTAGCAGATAAAATAGTTTTTGCTTATGCAGAGAAAGTTAATCAAATTTTGATTTTTGTATCAGTATATAATGAAGATTGGAAAGAGCAGATAGAAAGTAGTACAGATAATAATATTTTATATATCACAGATGTTGATATACTAAAAAAGAGTGAAAGAGATACACTATTTAAGCTATTAGAAAATTGTAATAATTTTATCATCTCCACCACATCAAATATGGAATTTCCATATTATACTGTATCTATTATGAGTGATTCAAAGCTATATGACCAAAATGAGATATTAACAATTGATGATTATGTTAAATTTATTGTCAAAAGTTTTCAGTATCAATTTCCAGATACCGAACTGTCAAATAAGCTAGGAATATCAAGAAAAAGTTTATGGGAAAAAAGGAAGAAATATGGAATTTTCAAAAAAAAATAGGTCTCTTTTAATAGACGAAGAAGCTCTATCATCTTTAGCTCTTGTACAAGAGGGTTTATTATGTCCAGTTGATAATCTAATGAATAAAGAGGAGTTTGATAGAGTAAATGAGACTAAATTATATAAAAATGTTTCTTTCCCTTTTGCATTTATTTTAGCTCCAAATGGTGCAGAAAACAAAAAAACGCTACAACTTGCTCAAAAGGGCGATAGATTAGAGTTAATTACAGCTCAAAATAGTGTAGGGTATATTATTGTTGATGAGACTTTTGAAATTGACCCAAAGGTTAGAGTTGCTCAGATATATGGAACAAGTGATATAAGCCATCCAGGGGTAAAAAATACCCTTTCTCGAATTGGTAATATAGCAGTTAGTGGTGAGTATCATGTAGATTATCCAATAATTTCGGATAATAAAGTGAGAATAGAAAAATTAATAAAAAAAACAGGAGCAAAAAAGATTTCAGCAATGATGTTAGCTGCAAATCCTCTTAATCGTGCGCATGAACGGATGATTAGACAAACTTTAAATGCTTCTGATTTGCTTATTATATTTCTTAGGAAACCATTTATAAGCAATGGATTAAGATATGATATTAGAGCGAATGCCTTAAATACCTTTATTGAAAACTATCTTCCAGATGATAAAGTGATTGTGATACCTTTTGAAAATACATATATTTTTGCTGGATATAATGAGATTATCTTAGATGCCCTTTTGGCAAAAAATTATGGTTGTAGTGAGTTAGTTATTGGTAAAAATCATGCAGGGCTTGGACTTTATTTTGATAAAGATAAATCAAGTAGCGTTCTTGATAGTTTTCAAAATACAGGAATTGAGATTAATACAATTGATGAGTATGTATATTGTAATGTTTGTAACACTTTGGTAAGCACTCAAAGTTGTCCTCATGGGCAACATCATCATGTTCATTATCATTCAGATTCTATTATGAAATTGATTCAAAGTGGAATTATTCCCCCTACAATTTTATTAAGAAAAGAGGTATCGGCTAGTATTTTATCTGCTTTATATCCAAATAGATTTGCAAATCTTCAAGATTTATATTACTCTTTGATGCCTGATTCTGGATTAATAGAAGAGAAAAGTGACGAAGAATTTTATTTAAAGCTTATGAAACTGTATCAAACAACAGCGTTGAGTTAAAAGGAGAATAGATGACTCTACAAAAATTATTTTTAACATTTGGTGGTTCTGGTCTTAGCCAAAAAGCACCAGGGACTATGGGAACTTTAGCGTCTATCCCTTTAGGTGTTTTTATTTTATATTATTTTGATGCTCAAACTCTATTTATGCTGACATTTACAATAACTATAATTGCAATCTTTGAAATCAATAAGTATGAAGCAGAGGTGGGTGAGCATGATTCACAAGAGATAGTAATTGATGAAACAGCAGGAGTTTGGCTAACTATGATTATTGCATACCCCACAGTACAAAGTTTAAATTTTCCTTTTATAGATATGATATTTATTATTTTAAGTTTTGCCACATTTAGACTATTTGATATATGGAAACCATCAACTATTGGCTGGATTGATAGAGAAGTAAATGGTGGATTAGGGGTTATGGGTGATGATTTATTAGCAGGAGTTGCTGCGGGAATGTTGAGTATAGTTTTATTAATAGCAATTGATAAAATCATATAGAATAAAATTATATATTTTTTGGATATAATTATTAAGAAGATTTAATAGATAGGAGTCACCTTGGGTTTTAATAAAATTAGATTAGTATTATATGCTACATTTATCACAAATTTATTTGGTTTTAGGTTAAAAAAAGCTACCACTAATGAGGAGATAAAGAGGCTTAGAGTAGAGTTCTCTATAGCTATGTTGTCTAAATTAAATATTAATATAATCACTAAAGGTCTTGAAAATATACCTTGTGATAATTCCACATATATGCTTATTTGTAATCATAAAAGTGTTATTGACCCTGTAATTGTAGAAAAAGCTTTTGCAGATAGCAATATATATGGTGTATGGGTGGCAAAAAAAGAGTTGTATAATTCACCTTTTTTTGGTAAATTTACAAGAAATGCTGGAACAATTTTACTAGATAGAGAATCAAAAAATATGAGTGGTTTTTTTAAGGATGTAAAAGAGGCGGTACAAGAGGAAAAATCAATATTTATATTTCCAGAGGGTGGAAGAAATAAAAGTGATAAGATTATAAATGAATTTAAAAGTGGCTCACAAATTTTGGCAATAAAGAATAAAATTCAGATTATTCCTGTTTATATAGAAACAGATGCAGGAAAAATACTAAAAGAGACAATATCTGATAATTCTATAAAAAGAGATATTATTGTTAATATAGCTAAACCTATTAGTCCACGAGATAAAAGTATATCTTTAGAGGATAAATATAGAGAAATATTTCAATTAAATGTGTAATATAAAAATAAAGGAAAATTAAATGTCAATTTTTTCATATAATACTATAAAAAGTGTTCTTTTTAAGTTTGAACCAGAGACAGCTCACTCTATGGCAGGATTTGGATTAGATATATTATCTGCACTTCCACCACTTTTAAACCATTATAAATCTAAATATCTTAATTCTAGTGATATTTTATCTCAAAATATTTTGGGTATAGAGTTTAAAAATCCTGTTGGATTAGCAGCTGGATTTGATAAAAATGGTGAGTATATAAAATCTATTGAGGCTCTTGGATTTGGTTATACCGAGATTGGTACAATAACACCAAAACCACAAGATGGAAATCCAAAACCTAGACTTTTTAGATTAGTAGAAGATAATTCAATTCAAAATGCTATGGGTTTTAATAATAAAGGTAGTGATTTTATGTTTGCAAGAATTAAAGCAGACCATAAATCAAAATATCCTGTTGGAGTTAATATTGGTAAAAATAAGCTAACAGCCGAAGATAACGCGTTGAATGATTATGAGTATCTTCTTAAGCTATTTTCTCAATCAGGAGATTATGTTGTGATTAATATATCCTCCCCAAATACTCCAGGGCTTAGAGATTTACAAAATGAAAAGTTTATTACAAATCTATTTACAATGGCAAAAGATATAACAAAAAAACCTATATTTTTAAAAATAGCACCAGATATGACCCATCAAGATGCAATTGATTTATGTGGATTTGCAATTGATGCAGGAGCTGATGGAATTATTGCAACAAATACAACAATAGATTACTCTTTAACTCCAAATGCAAAAGATTTTGGTGGAATATCAGGAGAGTTACTAAAAGAGAAAAGTTTTAAAATATTTGAGGCAATCGCAAAAGCTTATTATGGCAAAACTATACTTATCTCTGTTGGTGGAATTGATTGTGCAGAAGAAGCATATAAAAGAATTAAAGCTGGAGCTTCGTTAATTCAAATCTATAGTATGCTAATATATAAAGGACCTCAGTTAATTAAAGATATTAATGATGGATTAGCTATATTATTGGCAGATGATGGATTTGATAATATATCACAAGCTATAGGGATTGATAGAAAAAATGATAAGAAATAGATTATTTAAAAGTATTTTAATATTTTTTACAACAGGAGTTTTAATGGCAAATTCGTTACCAAAACACTATACAAAGATGATGGATAATGGTTTAGAGGTTGTGGTGATTCCTATGGATAATAACTCAAGTGTAATAACTACAAGTGTTTATTATAAAGTTGGAAGTAGAGATGAAATGATGGGTAAAAGTGGAATCGCTCATATGTTGGAGCATCTATCTTTTAAATCCACAAAGAATATGAAAGCTGGTGAGTTTGATACTATTGTTAAGAGTAATGGTGGCGAGAATAATGCAGCAACTAGTTTTGACTATACATACTATTACATAAATTCAGCTTCAAATAGTTTAGATACACATATGAGATTATTCTCTGATATGATGAGTAATCTTATTTTAAGTGACGAAGAGTTTCAACCAGAAAGAGATGTTGTAGCAGAAGAGAGACGAATGAGAACAGACAATCCTCCAATGGGTTATCTATATTTTAGACTTTTTAATATACATTATGATTATCACTCATATCATTGGACTCCAATTGGTTTTATGGATGATATTTTAGGTTGGAATATAGAGGATATTAGAAGTTTTTATAAAAGATTTTATCAGCCTAATAATGCCATTGTGATAGTCTCAGGAGATATTAACCCAGAGGATGTATTTAAATCTGCAAAAGAGCATTTTGGTGGTATCAAAAATCATACTGAGATTAAAAGAGATATAAGAGTTGAACCAAAGATTGATGGGGCAAAAAGAGCAATATTACATAAAGATAATAATCCGCTTGATACTATAGCTATTGTTTTTCCTATCCCAAATTTTGAACATCAAGACCAAGTTGGACTATCGGCACTATCAGAAATATTGAGTTCTGGAAAGAGTAGTAGATTATACAAAACTCTTGTTGATGATAAAAATATGGTAAATATGATATATGGATATAATATGGAACTAACAGATGATGGTATCTTTTTGTTTATGGCTGTTTGTAATCCTAATGTTAAAGCAGAAGATGTTGAATCTATCATACTTAAAGAGCTTGATAGTCTTAAAAATGGCTCTATCACAGAAGATGAGCTTAAAAAAGTAAAAATAAATACAAAAGCTAATTTTATCTATTCATTAGAGCATTCAAGTTCTCTTAATGGTTTATTTGGAAGTTATCTAATAAGAGGAAACTTAAAACCTTTACTTGAATATGAAGATAAATTAGATAAAATTACAACAAAAGATATAACGAGTATCGCAAATAAATATTTTGATTCTAATATATCCACAACAATAATACTTAGGAGTAGTAAATAATGAGCTATAAAGTAACAGGTGCAACAACGGCACTAATTACGCCATTTAAAAATGGTAAACTAGATGAAGCAACTTATGCTAAATTAATTAAACGACAAATAGATAATGGAATTGATGCT
>CAYWFW010000162.1:0-2907 GCA_964457735.1 uncultured Sulfurovum sp.
AAACAAACCACTTTAATATTATCTTGATTATTAAATGTTTCAAGTGTAGCAGGACCCGTATCACCACTTGTTGCTGCCATAATAAGATAATTCTCATTTTTCTTTTGAGCTAATTTTGATAAAATATATCCAAAAGGTTGAAGAGCCATATCTTTAAACGCACGGGTTGGACCATGATATAGTTCACTAACAAAACAATCATCTTCTATTTTTGATAATGGGACAGGATTTAAGCTATCATCAAACGCATCATATCTATTTAACGCTTCTTTGATTGTTTGTGTTTCTATATCGATTCCAAACTGAACCAAAAAATCAAAAGCTAACTCTTTATAACTACTATTAATATGTTTATCTAAAAAATTACTATCTAAAGATGGCAAGTTTTGAGGCACATATAGTCCACCAAAACTTGCACTAGGACTTAGTATAGCTTGAGAAAACTCTACACTACTATCCTTTTTACCATCATTTCCACGAGTCTCAATAAATTTCATATATCTTCCTAATTTAATTTTTATTATTTATATTTCTGCTGTATCCATAAGAATACCTAAAATATCAGTCATTGTTAATATTCCATAAATCTCATTATTATCTATAACTAAAAGCCTTTTAATACTATTACTCACCATCATTCTTGCTGCATACTTTATATCTAATTTACAAGATACGGAGACTGCTGGACTTGATACAATATCATAGATATTTAAAAGATCAATATCTCCCTCCTCTGCAACAATAGCTTGAAGAATATTTTTAAATGTAACTAATCCATACGCACCATTTTTATTATTTTTTTGAACAACTAAAGATCTTACATTACTCTTTTTCATCTCTTGAAGTGCATCTCTAACTGTTGACATTTGAGAGATAAAAATCAATTTATCTTTTGGTGTCATAATACTTTCAACTAACATACAAATAATCCTTATTTAATAATATTTACTTCTATCTTTACAATTATAACATATTTCTTATATCACTTTCAAATTTATGAAGCTCCTCATTATCTAACCCTGCAACATGAGATAATGGAAGGCTAAATATCATACCACTATTTTCATAATTATCTAAATCAAACTCTTCTCTTAAAGCTCTCATAACTTTTAACGAACTTCGTTTTGGCAGAACAAACATTAATATAGAAACATTCTCTTCAAGTGTCAATCCAAAAAAGACTTTTTTCTCCTCAAGACCTATATTTCTTCCATGAATAATAGTAACTCCACCAGCTCCATTTTCTTTTGCAACTTTAATTGCTTTTTCTTCATGCTTATCTTGAATAATTGTAACTAATGCTATAAATTTCATCTATATACTCCTATTTTTATCTTTCTTATCCATTCTATACTGTGCATATATCCCATACCCCATAACTGTAATCATAGGAAATAATGATGCAAACGCAATCAATCCAAAACCATCAATTAATGGATTTCTACCATCAATATTTTCTGCCAATCCAAGCCCTAATGCTGCAACAAGAGGAACAGTAACAGTTGAAGTTGTTACCCCTCCACTATCATATGCAATGGGGATAATAAACTTTGGCGAAATATATGTCATAAGAATAACTATAATATATCCCACTATTATATAATAATGGATATGGTCTCCTACAACAATTCTATATGCTCCAAGAGATATACCAACGGCAACACCAATAGCAACAATAGTTCTTAGCACACTCTGTTTTATAACACCTTCACTAATCTCCTCTACCTTCATAGCGATTGCCAAAAGTGCTGGTTCTGCCATTGTTGTAGAAAAACCAATTAAAAATCCAAAAAGATATATAAGAAAATTATTTTTCATCGCTGTTAATTGAAATGCTATACTCTCTCCAATAGGAAATAGCCCCATCTCTAAACCTATAATAAAAGCATATAAACCTAAAATAACCAAAATGATTCCAGCTATAACTTTATTAAGATGTTCTATCTGTTTTTTTATAATAGCATATTGAAAAAAGAAGATAACCAAAAGTATCGGTGCAACATCTTTAATAACTCCTAAAAGCTCAAAAAACATATTTTTAAAATCAAATTGATATGATGAAGCAATCAGCTCTGTACTCTCTTTTGCCACTGCCGCAATTGTATTAACCAAAGATATATCACTCAATGAATATACCATAATTCCATAAAACTGAACAAACAACATTGGCATAAGAGAAGCAAATGCAATAAGTCCAAAACCATCTATAACAGGATTTCTACCTTTTATACTTGAAGCTAATCCAATACCAAGAGCAGCCACAAGTGGAACTGTTACGGTTGAAGTGGTTACTCCACCACTATCATAAGCTAATCCAATAATCTCAACAGGTGCAAAGAATGTTAAAGTAACAGTTAAAACATATCCTGTAATTATATAATAGTGAATTGGATGCCCTAAAAGTATCCGTAATGTTCCTAATGCAATAGCAAATCCAACAGAAAATGCTACTGTTATACGAAGAAAAAATGCGTCTATTTTACCAGAGCTTATTACAGAAGCTTTATCTGCAATGGCAATTAACGCTGGTTCTGCTATGGTTGTTGCAAAACCAATTGTAAATGCAAATGTCAATAACCAAAATAGTGAACCTTTTCTTGCAAAACTTGTAGCCAAATTTTCCCCTATAGGAAAAATACCTATCTCTAAACCTCTAATAAAAAGAGCCAGACCAACGCCAACTATAAACAATCCCATTATAATAGAAGTAAGATTACTTGGAACGCTTTGAATGATAAAAATTTGGAAAAATGCAACTACCACAATAATAGGTAATAAATCTTTAAATGAATTTTTCAAATCTTGATAAAAAATTTTTATACTATCTTTCATAATATTATTATACCTTATAAAAACTAAGTCTTACTTTATTAAAAAAACCTTTTGGTTTTAAACCTAATGCAATAA
>CAYWFW010000163.1:0-8960 GCA_964457735.1 uncultured Sulfurovum sp.
TGTTATAATTTCTTAAAAATATTAAGAGTTTAAATGTTATTTGGAAGTATTGAGTATCTAAATTTGTTACCTTTTCAGGTTTTTCTAAAGAAATATCTAAAAAATTCTCCATCATATCAATCTTTAGTTTATAAAAGAGATGTGCCATCTAAGATAAATATTGCATTTGCAAATAGAAGAGTTAATGCTGCTTTTATATCTAGTATTAAGTCAAAAGGTTGCAGGTGTACAAATTTGGGCATAATCGCTAAAAAAGATGTAAAAAGTGTATTTATTATTGAAGGAATTGATAAAATTGATAGTGCGTCAGATTCTTCTAATCAGTTAGCTAAAATCTTAGGTTTAAATGGTGAGGTTATTATTGGTGATAGGGCATTAAAATATCATCTTAATGGTGGAGATGGCATTGATTTGGCAAGAGCATGGTATGATAAATATGGTTTGCCATTTGTTTTTGCAAGACTTTGCTATAATAAAAATGGTTTAAAGATAGAAAGATTAGCAGATAAATTTATCAAAGTCAAAATCAAAATACCACAATATATTTTAAAAAAAGAGGCAAAAAAAAGGTCAATCAAGGTAAAAGAACTTCTTTGGTATTTAGATTATATACATTATAGTATGGATTATAGCTCAAAAAAATCATTAAAAATATTTTTAAGAGGTCCAAAAAAATAATTTCTTATCCTTATATTTTAAAATAATTTTGATTGAAATCATAGCTATTATAATCTCAAATAAACTTGCTAATATTAGTTGATAATATGTAAGTATATCTATCATTTTTACTTCATATCCAATAGTTGCTACAGCAATTAAAAGGGTAAGAGGCATTGATAAGGCAAATCCAATAAGAAGAGCATTTTGCCCACCTGTAATTTTTTCTAAAACAATTGTTGCCATAACTCTTGAAATTATCATCACCGCAGTGATTGTTAATGCTCCTGAAATAATCCCCTCTAGTGCTAATGCTTTAATATCAAAAGATGAACCAACATGAATAAAAAAGATTGGAACTAAAAATCCAAATCCAAGACTTGACATCTTCTCTTCTAGTCTCTTTTCGTGATGAAAAAATGTTGAAATAGCAACACCTGCAATAAATGCACCAAAAGCAACTTCAAGATGAAGAATAAGCATTATTGCAATCAGGATAAAGAAAAGAGATATACTAAATCTGATATTTTGATCGGTTGTATCATCTTTTGGCATCAAAAAATTCTTAAATTCTGGATACCACCAAAATACTATTTGTAATATTCTATATATAATATATATTGCAATTATAAAGAGAATTAAATATATTATCTTAGTTAAAAGTTCAAATCCAAAGCCAACTACAATCACTGCATCTATTATGGTTAATGCAGCGATACTTATTATCTCTCCAATCACCCCTATAATAAAGGTAAGTTTTATCCACTCTACATCTTTTCCGTACTCTTTTGATAAAGTGGCTAAAACACCTATAGAGATAAGAGGCATTGAGACTATTACAATGGCATTTAAATTAAGTAAAAATCCACCACCTATAGATATTATTATCATAATAATTAAAAATAATATCGATTTTTTAATTAATAACCTTGAACTATTTGTAATCTGTTTTAGATTAACTTCCATTCCTGCTAAAAACATTAAATATAAAAACCCAACCTCTGCTAATATGTCAAAATAGTCATGATTTGATATTAGACCAATATAAGCGAATATTGAACCTAATATAATTTCCATTGGTGGAGTTGGTATTCTAAGAAGTTTTGCAAAATAAGGAGATAACCATATTAACATAGAGAGAGTTAATATAATTGATATACTATTATCATTAACAGCTAGTGGCAATAGTGTATCCTATATTTTTAATAATATCTTTATCTTGAATAGGACTTTGACCTTTTGTTGTAAGATAGTTACCAATTACTATAGCATTTGCTCCTGCTTCAAACATAGCTTTTTCATCACCTTCAAATAATAATTCTCTGCCTCCTGCAACCATTAATAGAGTATCTTTGGCTAATGAAAATCTTGATTTTTTTATAATCTCTATCGCTTCACTAGTTGTAATATTACTAGCTTTAATTGGAAGAGATGAATTTGGATGGTAAAAATTTAGGGGTGTTGATTGAGGTTTTAATGATGAAAAGGCTTTGATTAGTTCATCTCTATCTTTTTGACTCTCACCCATTCCAAATATTCCACCCGTACATAAATCTAATCCAACACTCTTTATATTTTCACAAGTTTGGTATCTTTCTTCCCAAGAGTGAGTTGTACAAATTGTTTTATAAAAATCTTTTGAAGTTTCAAGATTATGGTTATAGCTATCAATTCCATTTTTTTTTAAATATAATAACTGCTCTTTATTAGCTGTTCCATTACATGCTATGAGATTTAATCCTTTGATAGAAAATTTAATCTGTTTTGCAACTTTTGCCACAAATTCAACTTTTTTATCATCAAGACCTTTTCCTGCTGTGACAAGACAATATCCCAAAGCCCCATTTTCCTTTGCTATTTTGGCTTCTTTAACTATTTGATTTATATCTTTATAGTTATATCTATTTATATCTGCTTTATATCTGACGCTTTGCGTACAAAATTTGCAGTCCTCATTACAATTGCCACTTAAAATGTTATTTATTGCACATAAAAATATATTTTTCATAAAGAAATTATACAATAAGATAAAAAAAATCAAATTAATATTATGATATAATAGAAAAATTTAAATTATATAGATTAAAAAAGGGTATATTATCAAAAGATTTATTATTATAAGTATATTGTTACTTGGATTTTTTAGTGGGCTATATGGTAAAGAGTCTTACAGCTCTATAGTTATTGGAAAGTTCAAAAGCTTAGAGAGAGCAGATGGTACTATTGAAATCTTTAAAGATATAATTAAAACAGAAAAGACTCTTCAAAAGCTTCAAAAAAAGTATCTCTTTACCATCTCAAAACAAAATATAGAGGGTCAATATTTAATCACTGTGGGTAATTTTTATGATGAAGAAATTTTAGCAACAACCTACTATAGCATTAAAGAGTATTTCCCTGATACTATCATCATTAAGTATAAAGGGGATGAAATTCCTATTGTGCAAGATAATAATACTAGCGATTTTCATATTGTTGATGATTCATCAGATTTTAGCTTTTGGTTTTGTTTCTTTTTTGTGATATTTTTAATCGCTGGGATTCTTCTTTATATTCAACATATTAAGAAACTCAAATACAATTATAAAGAGATGATGCTTAAGAATACTCAATTGCTGGAGAGTCAGAATTTATTATTAACAACCACAACACAAAGGATTAAAGATAGTGCTGAACAACTTATAAATGAAAGAGATAAAATCTTTTTAAGACCTGTTGAAGAGTTATCTAGTGATATGTTACGAAGTGCATCAGAAAGGTCTAAGAGCCGTGATGAGTTACTGCTTGATACTACTAATGACCTTATTATCTTTTTGCAGTTAAAATCTAAGAAGATTGCTATTTATGAAGAACTTTTTAATATTAATAATATTTTGAATGACATATCTGGTCAAGTTTTATCTAAACATCATAACGAGGATATAGAATTAGTATTTGATGTAGGCAATAATGTACCTAAACTTATGATTGGAGATTCTCATCATATCACTACTATTATTTTGAATCTTTTACGGTATGCGTTAAATATGACGCAAGATGGCGAGATAAAGCTTGTCATTAGCGTATTATCACTAAAAGAAGATGATATAGGTGTGGAGTTTAGTATTTTTGGTGATACTTTGGATATAGATGCAGATGAACCATTAAATTTATTTGTACCATCTACAGATGAAGATACAAATAATAATAACAAAAATTTAGGATTGCATATAGCTAAAGAGTTGGTGGAGCTTATGGGTGGAGCTATAAGTACTGATAAGAAAGATGTTGCAGGGATTATATTTAATGTGATGTTACCTCTAAAGTTACAATCAAAAGAGATGTCAGGTCAAAACCACGGGTCACTAAGACTTGGTGTTAAAAAAGTGCTTATCATAGACAAGAATAAGAGTTCTGCAAAGGTATTAGAAAAGATACTAGAACATTTTGGATACGATACAACACTCAGACCAATGGACAAATTAGGTGATGAGATTGAGGAACTTGTTTACTTTGATATGTTGGCTATTGATATTGAGTCTATTAGCCGTTCTATTGCAGAGAATATTAGGATGATAAAGAAGAAAAACAATATTAAGGTGATTGCGTTGAGTAATCTATTTTATGATTCTTATATTGATGAATCGGTGGCTGATGTGATTGACAAGCATCTTATTAAACCATTGCATAGCGAGAGAGTATATGAAGTTTTAATTAATATCTTTAATGATGATACAAGCAATGAAGCAATTAACTCTAAATCGCAAAGCAAACAAAATAATACCGATATTGTAAATATCAAAGAGACAACTAGCGACGATGAGAACGAAACAGATGGTGTAAAAGCTATTCCAAAAGTCTACAAAGGGGAGATTAGCGATACTAAGGGAATTAACGAGGATAGTTTTAAAGTGTTTAAAGGCTCTAAGTTATTAATTGTAGAAGATAATATCATTAATCAAAAGGTAGTGCTAAGAGTGCTAAACCATTCAGGGATAAATATTGATGTGGCAAATAACGGTAGCGAAGCTATAAAGATGATGGATGACTCAGAAAGTAATTATGATTTTATACTTATGGATATATCAATGCCTATTATGGACGGATACAATACTACAAAGATTATAAGAGAGAACCAAAAATATGACCATATCCCTATTGTGTCTCTAACTAGCTTGGCTCTTAACCAAGAGATAAAAAAAATGTATCGCTTAGGTATGAATGCTCACCTAACTAAACCGATGAAGATAGGACAACTCTATAGTGTATTCTCTTTGTTCTTGTCTAAGTCTAATCATATTGATATTGTCCAAAGATTTGAACCTTATGAAAATGGAGCATATCTTGATCTTGATGTAGATGTTAATTATATAGAAGATAGTGATATACTAGATACTCATAGTGGTATTATTTACTCTCAAGGTAGCGAGGTGTTATATATTGAGGTGCTAAGAGAGTTCCTAGATGCCTATAGTAATCACTTTTCACTCTTTGAGAAATATGTTTATGATAAAGAATATTTCAAGGTAAAAACTCTAACAAAAGATATGGGTGGTCTACTTGGTGCTATTGGAGCTAATAGTATGACTCATCTATTGAGTGAGATTAATCAACTATTTGTTTATCAAGAAGAGAAACAGTTATCCCTTTATATTGAAAGTTATACTAATGAGTTAAAAAGTTTAATTCATCAGATAGAACAGTATATTTATAGCAGAGATAGAAAAAATTTATAATTCTTTATCAGTTCTTAAGATTTGTTTATGTACTATGCAACTAAGAGATAATTAGTCCGAATTAAAAACAAGGAAAAGAAATGAGAGTTTATTTAGATAATAATGCAACAACAATTGTTGATCCTCAAGTAAAAAAAGAGATGGATCCATTTTCTATAGAAAAGTATGGTAATCCAAACTCTCTTCATGCTTATGCTGGGGAAACACATTTTCCTCTTAAAACAGCGATGGAAAAATTATATGCAGGGATACATGCACCAAAAGAGGACAGTGTTGTTATCACATCTTGTGCAACAGAAAGCAATAATTGGGTATTAAAAAGTATCTATTTTGAATATATTGCAACAGGTCGTAAAAATCATATTATGATTAGTGAAGTGGAACAT
This sequence comes from uncultured Sulfurovum sp., assembly GCA_964457735.1. GTDB lineage: Bacteria > Campylobacterota > Campylobacteria > Campylobacterales > Sulfurovaceae > FS08-3. The sequence goes on from CAYWFW010000163.1 coordinate 5,759, forward strand.
CCATCTATTATTGCAACAGCTAAATTTATAGAAAGTATGGGTTGTAGAGTTACATATCTTCCAATAAATAGTGAAGGTATTGTGGATGTACAAACTGTAAAAGATAATATCACAAGTAAAACTGCTATTGTATCTATAATGTGGGCTAATAATGAAACTGGTGCGATATTTCCAATAGAAGAGATTGGTGAAGTATGTAAAGAAAAAGATGTTTTATTTCATACAGATGCAGTTCAAGCAATTGGTAAATTACCTGTAGATGTTCAAAGTTTTAATATCGATTATCTTACTTTTTCTGCTCATAAATTTCATGGTCCAAAAGGTGTTGGAGCTTTATATATTAAAAGAGGAAAAGAGTTAATACCTCTGCTTCATGGTGGTTCTCAAATGGGTGGACATCGTTCTGGAACACTAAATATAGCTGGTATTGTTGGTATGGGAAAAGCTATGGAGTTAGCAATTGATTCTCTTGATTTTGAGATGGAAGATATCCGAGAGATGAGAGATGAATTTGAAGATGAACTATTAAAAATTAAAGATACTTTTGTTGTCACTCCACGAGAGAAAAGAACACCTAATACAATTTTAATATCATTTAGAGGTATTGAGGGTGAATCGATGCTTTGGGATTTAAATCGCTCAGGGATAGGGGCTAGTACAGGAAGTGCTTGTGCAAGTGAAGATTTAGAAGCAAATTCGGTAATGGAAGCGATTGGAGCAGCAGAAGATTTGGCTCATACAGCAATTAGATTTTCGTTAAGTAGATATACTACAAAAGAGGAGCTAGATTATACTCTTGAAGTTGTTAAAAAAGCAGTTATTAGACTTAGAGAAATATCTAGTTCTTATGCTTATGCACCTGAAGGTCATGAGAATGGACTTGATTCACATCATCACTAGATAATATATTGGTGGATTTTATCTACCCTACAAATTTAAAATAATAAATCAAAAATAAAAAGGAACAATTATGGGAATGGATAGTTTAATTGGTGGTACAATCTGGGATGAATATAGTCAAAAAGTAACAGATTTAATGAATAATCCTCAAAATATGGGTGAGATTACACAAGAACAAGCTGATGAGATGGGTGCAACTCTAATTGTTGCTGATTTTGGAGCAGAAAGTTGTGGAGATGCAGTACGTTTATATTGGGCAGTTCATCCAAAGAGTGATGTAATTATGCTTTCAAAATTTAAAAGTTTTGGTTGTGGTACTGCTATCGCAAGTAGTGATACAATGGCAGAATTATGTAAAGGTAAAACTGTAGATGATGCTGTAAAAATCACAAATATAGATGTTGAGATGGCGATGAGAGATAATCCTGATACTCCTGCTGTTCCACCTCAAAAGATGCACTGTTCACCATACTTTATGCCTGTTTTAACACCAAAAGGGAAAGTACCTATTGGAGAGATAAAAAAGGGTGATGAGGTTGCTGTATATACAAAAGATGGCTTATCAAATAGTAAAGTAAAACGAGTAATATCATATAAGGTTCCAAAAGATTATTTAGTAAGAGTCTACTTAAAAACATCATCAAATGGAAATCCTGGATTCTTTGTATTTACAAAAGACCATAAACTTTTAGATAATAGTGGAAAATGGATTGAAGTACAAAATTTAAAAAATAATGATATTGTATCTCATATTCATGAGAGTGAGATTAGAAGTTATTCTCAAACTTATAATAATAGAATGTTTAATCCTGAAACGGCTAAAAAAACTGCACAAAAACTTAAAGAGTCTACACATTTTAAAACAGAAAGATTTGCTGAGCAGTATGCACAATTAAATAAACCAAGAGGTACAACAAGGGGTGAGAAAAATAAGATAGAATCAAAATATGAAGAATATTTTAATGATAAGAGTCTTCCTATTAAATTTGTTGGTGATGGAACTTTTTGGAGATTTAATAAAGATAAAACAAAATCTATGAATCCTGATTTTTTATTTGAGAGTGAAAATAAAGTAGTTGAAGTAACTACAAGTAAATTACCTTTTAGAGATTTTAATGAATATAAAGAGCAGAGAGTTAAAGATTTTAAAAATATTGGATTTGACTGTTTTGTAATTGATGATTTAGATTTTAATGAGAATAAATTTTTAAATTGGGTACATAATGGATATACTGTATCATCATATAGAGATATGGATGGTATTCATGAGTTAACTCCTAGAGATTGGGGTACAATAGAGCGAAATAATTATAAAATAGAGATTGATAAAGATGATATGGCAATGGTTTATACTCTTGAAGTTGAGCATGAAGAACATAATTATATCCAAAATGGTGTGATATCTAAAAACTGTTCTGTTATGGCTTATGATGTAATTAAAAAAGCAGCAAGTCTTTACAAAGGTGTAGATATGGAAAGCTTTGAAAAAGAGGTAATTGTATGTGAATGTGCAAGAGTATCTTTATCAACTTTAAGAGAAGTGATTAGACTAAATGACCTCACAACAATTGAACAGATTACAGACTATACAAAAGCAGGAGCATTTTGTAAATCTTGTATTCGCCCTGGTGGACATGAGGCAAAAGATATATATTTAGTAGATTTACTAGAAGAATATGAAAAAGAGAAACTTAGTAAATCAATAGAATCTGGAGATGCTCAACCATTTAATAAAATGACAATTGTTCAAAAAATAAAAGCTGTAGATAAAGTTATTGATGATAATATCCGTCAAATGTTGGTTATGGATGGTGGAGATATGGAGATTCTTGATATCAAAGAAAATGGTGAAAATATTGATATTTATATCCGATATTTAGGTGCTTGTAATGGATGTGCAAGTTCTAGTACAGGAACACTATTTGCAATTGAGGGAATTTTAAAAGAGAAATTAGATCAAAATATTAGAGTTTTACCTATTTAATATTTTTTACCCACGAATATATCGTGGGTATCTATCATAATTTTCTATTCAGCCTCTAAAACAGCACCATTACTTGCATTTGTTACTAATGCTCTATATTGTTTTAACCATCTGCTTTTTAACTCTTTTTTAATTGGGGTAAAGTTAGCTTTTCGTTTTGCAATCTCTTCATCGCTTAAATCAACGCTAATCTCATAAGTATCAACATTAATATAAATCTTATCACCATCTTCTAAAAGACCAATCATCCCACCTTCACCAGCTTCAGGGCTTATATGACCAATACTAAGACCTCTTGTTGCTCCACTAAATCTACCA
>CAYWFW010000164.1:0-5181 GCA_964457735.1 uncultured Sulfurovum sp.
TGGAAGGATTGAACCAAGAGCTATTAAAAAACGAGCTAATGCTTATCCTTTGTTGATGAAACCTAGAGCTATTGCTAAGGCTAATGTTTTGAAAAATGGACATCCTAAGAAGAGATAAATTTGCTTAAGTTAGTGCCATTCGGGTCAGGCGTTGAAAATACACTAAAATTATACTCTACTTCTAGTAGAAAATGATAAAATTGTTAAGGATAAAGAGTAAATATTCAACGCCTGACCCTTAAGGTGTGGTAAATCAATTTTATGTTATAGTTGCTACCTTATAAAAAAGAGGGAGAATTATGGAATTAGAAAATAGAATTTGTTTAGGTGTGGCAGGAAATTTTGCACACCATTTAGAACAAGCTGGAGAACTTGAAGATTTTAAGGATGTGATAACAGATGAAATTAATGCTCCTAAAGGTATTTTTCCTTTTTATCTACCAAAAGGGGATACATTTTTGTCTATATATCCAATAGCAACAGATGAGTTAAATCTACCAAAATACGAGGCAAATGCTCAAGTAGAACCAGAGATTATCATAGATTTTGAGATAAAATATAAAGAAGATAAAACTGTTTTAAACCTTATCGCAAAAAAATTTACAACATTTAATGATTGTACAATTAGAAAAGATGGTGCTAAAAAAATATCGGAAAAAAAGAATTGGGGCAAAAATTCAAAAGGTATTTCAACTAAATGGATAGATATAGATAAATCTGAAAAAGGTGGTATAATGGATAACTATCATCTTTGTTCTTTTGTCAAAAGAGATAATAAACTTTATCCATATGGAGTAGATGCACCATTATTAGGATATAGTTACTTTTATTCTAAGCTTAAAAATTGGTTGATTGATAAGATGAATAACCAAATTGATGAAGGGGTACTAGAAGATATATCTATACATTTAAAAAATTGTAACTACCCATCTAATGCACTTATCTCTATTGGAGCAACTGCTTATGCCAAATTTGGAGAAAATAATTATTTAAAATCAGGTGATGAAATATTTGTAATAAGTTATGATAAAAGATATTCTAATGGTAATTTAGATATTTCTGATAATAAAATTATTTTAAAACAACTTGTAAATTAGAATATTTAATTGTTATCTTATAATTTTTAGAGTATAATTTTTTATCATTTTATAAAGGAGATTATTATGAAAAAAGCTATCGTATTCGTTGCACTTTTTGTTGCTACATTTGCATTCGCATCTGAAGCTGCTGCACCTGCTGCTGACGCAAACACAACAGAAGCTGCTGCACCTGCTGCTGAAGCAAAGTAATTCTGTGACAGAGTAGATTTTTTCTACTCTGTCTTCTTACATTCATAATATTTTTCTAATTAAAATCTATAACCTATACCAAAGTATGTATAATCTGTTGAAAGATCATTTTTAAATATAGAAGCGATATTTGGAGTATCCATCCCTACAACAGTTGCTTCCATTGTATCTACATCCCAATCTTTTGAGGTATATCCTAAAGTAGCATATAAATTTGACCAACTTGAATCACTACTTGGACGAAGTTTTATACCAATATCAAAGGCTTGATAGTTTCCATCCAAATCCATAGAAGAGTTTATAATTGAATTTTCTATATCACCTGTTTGATAAGCATATATAAATGTTGAATATAAAGATAAATTCTCCCCTAAGTCATAACCTGCTTGAAATGATAATCCTGCTTTATATGTCATAAGCTCAGTATCAGTCTTTTTCAAGAATTCATATGTAAATATCATAGCATCAATAGGATTTTCCATCTCTAAGAAAGGTGTTGATACCCCCGTCATAACACCCATACCAAAATATCCATTCTCACTTTTTAAAACATCATAACCAAGACCAATATTAAAATCTATTCCACTTATCTCATAACTACTTGGTACTGGCACAAAATTACCTAAAACATCATTTGGTGTTTCTGCACTGATGCCTAAAATATTATCTATTGGTGTATTTGGTAATTTTTGCATCATTACATTATCAATTATATCTGTAGCTTGGTCTACTCTATCAGAACTATAAATATCCATATTTCCAAAAATATAAAAGTTTGATTCTTCAAAATTTAAATGTTGTTCATTAAAGCTAATAACATCAATATCAAGATTAACAGAAGTATCAAATAAACTTGACATTCCAACTTTCCAGTCAAAATCACCTTTCCCAACTCTAACATCTAGTGCATTTAGATTAGAGACAAATAAACTCCCCATTGTTAATGCTAAAACATATTTTTTCATAATTTTATACCTTTTTTATTAATTTGCCTTATTATATTATTATTATAGTTAAACTTTTACCATTTTACGTCTTATATATGCTATTTTATTTTGTAATGGTAACTCTTTAGGGCAGTGATCTTCACATCCCATTAAGCTCATACATCCAAATACTCCATTGTCATCACCAATTAATTCATAAAAATCTTCATCACCTCTTTCATCATAAGGGTCAATAGAAAATCTTGCTGTTCTATTTAATCCAACAGCACCAATAAAGTCATTATTCATAATTTTTGTGCTACAACTTGCTAAACATATTCCACACTCAATACATCTATCAAGTTCAAAAACTTCATCTGCGAGTTTTGGTTCAATCACCTTTTCCAATTTGGAAATATCTGTTTTCTCTTTAGCCACAATCCAACTCTCAACCTTAACACTCATTGCATTCATCCAGTTTCCAGTATCAACAGATAAATCTTTAATATGTTTAAATGTGGGAAGAGGTAAAAGTGTAATCTTGCCATCTTGAAATTCGCTTGTAAGAGTTTTACATGCTAATCGTGGTTTGCCATTTACCACCATAGAACAACTTCCACAAATTCCAGCACGACAAACAAAATCAAAACTTACATCATGATCCATTGTTGAAGCTATTTTTGTAAGAGCAATATAGAGTGTCATTCCAGGTGTCTCAATTAACTTATAATCTTGATATATTGGTTTTGAATTTTTATCATTTGAATTATATTTAAAGATTGTAATTGTTACCTCTCGTCCTTTTATAACATCTATATTATTCATAATCTATCCCTACTCGTTGATTTTTATCTTTATAATTTAGAGGTAATTCAAACTTCATTAACGCATCTTGAATTTCAAATCTATCACTATTTTTCATATCCTCTTTTATCTTTTGTATTTCATCTTCTCTAATGGAACTATTTGGATTTTCTATTAATGAACCCTTTCTACCATAACCTCTAAATGCAGGGGCAATCTCCATAGCTGAAATATCAATATCTTCATAACTTATAGTTGGCATTGTATCATTTGGATTATTCCAAGTTGTAATAGTTCTCTTTAACCAATTTGCATCATCTCTTTTTACGAAATCTTCTCTGTAGTGAGCCCCTCTACTTTCTGTTCTTTGTAATGCCCCTTGTGCCACACAAAGAGCTAATTTAATCATCTTTGGAACTCTATATGCTTCGTTTAGCTCTGGATTATTTCCTCTAAATTTTGCACCTATATTTATTTTTTTAGTATCTTTTAAAAGCTCTTCTAGTCTAGTTACTGCATAAGTTAGTCCATCGTGATTTCTAAATATTCCAACATATTCTTGCATAATATTTCTCATCTCATCTTTAATATCAAAAATATTTTTATCTCCATCATAAGATAATATCTCATCAAGATAATCTGATTGTTGTTTTAGAAAATTTTCAATAGTTAAAGTACTCATATCAAGATTTGTATTATTACAAAAATCTGAAAAATACTCTCCAACTATCATCCCTGCCACAACCGCCTCACTTATAGAGTTTCCACCCAAACGGTTAAATCCATGAAGATCCCAGCAAGATGCTTCACCTGCACAAAAAAGTCCCTTCATCGTGCTACTTTCTCCATTTTGTTTAGTTCTAATTCCACCCATTGAGTAGTGTTGCATTGGTAAAACTGGCATCCAACCCTTTTCCCCTTTATCAGCTGGGTCAATCCCATTAAATGTCTTGCTTATATCTTGAACATCTCTTAGATTTTTCTCAATATGTTCTCGTCCAAGAAGTGAAATATCAAGCCACAGATGATCTCCATAAACAGAGGATACACCTTTTCCTGCTCTAATATGCTCTATCATTCTTCTACTAACAACATCACGAGAGGCCAATTCTTTTTTTTCTGGTTCATAGTCTGGCATAAATCTATAGCCATCTTTATCTCGTAAAATTCCACCATCACCTCTACAACCCTCAGTTAAAAGTATCCCTGATGGTACAATTGGAGTTGGATGAAATTGCACAGCCTCCATATTTCCTAAAGTTGCAATACCTGTTTCAAGAGCCATTGCTATTCCGATACCTTTACATATTATAGCATTTGTTGATTGTTTATAAATTCTACCATATCCACCAGTTGCAATCATTGTCCCTTTTGCAACATAAGCGATAAGTTCACCATTAATTAAATCTCGTACAATCACACCAAAACATCGATTATTTTCGTGGATTATAGATATTGCTTCTTTTTTATCATGAATTATAACATCTCTTTTTAATGCTTCATTTGCCACAGCATAAAGCATTGTATGACCTGTTGCATCAGAAGTAAAACATGTTCTCCATTTTTTTGTCCCACCAAAATCCCTTGCATTAATCAATCCATAAGAATCTTTATCCTCTTTGAGAATAGTTTTTTTACCATTTATAACAACTTCTCTATCTCCAATAGAAATTCTATTCCATGGCACACCCCAACTAGCTAACTCTCTAATAGCCTTTGGAGCAGTTGTCACAAACATTCTTGCAACTTTTTGGTCACATCCCCAGTCGCTACCCTTTACGGTATCTTCAAAATGGATATCTTCATTATCTCCTTTACCCATAATATTATTCCCTAGACTACTTTGCATCCCACCTTGAGCAGCAGCAGAATGAGAACGTTTAACAGGAACCATACTTAAAACAATTGTATCTAAACCTTTATCTTTTGTGGCAATTGCAGTTCTAAGCCCTGCTAGTCCACCACCAACAATAAGTGCATCAGTATATATAATTTTCATCTATTTAGACTCCATTTATAGAATTTTTTACTAATGCTATTTTATCTCTAAAATTTAAATAGTTCATTAAATTCATCTTTTGAAATCTTAAAAAATTAGGAAAACTATTTAACATCTTAGCCTAAATTATAAATAAAGATTATTAATTAATATTAAATTGATA
>CAYWFW010000165.1:0-4872 GCA_964457735.1 uncultured Sulfurovum sp.
ATTAAAAAGATATAGATTTTAAAAAAAATTATTTTGATTCTAAGAGAAGATTAACCCATTAAACAGATATAAGTTGATAAAATTAACTATAAATCAAAAAAGGCAGTTTTTATGTATAAAATACAACTAGATATAGAGAAACCTCATGACTCCTTTTTTAAAAAAGTTTTTAGAGATATAGACAATACAAGAGACTTTTTAAAAAGCTATTTACCAAAAGATTTAGCCAGTAAAATAGATTTTGAGTCTATGTATATATCAGCGACAGAAAAAGATGATAACAAATATAAAGTTTCTCATTTTGATATGTCTGTAGAGTGCAAATTAGATGGAGTAAATAGTAAAATATATATTATATTTGAACATAAATCATACCAAGATCGTATGACAATAATGCAAATCATAAAATATTGTATGTTAATTTGGGAAGATGAACTAAAAGCCAATAAAAAAAAGCTTACGCCAATTATCCCATTTATATTTTATCATGGCAAAAATGAATCAAAATTGCATAGTAACTTTAGAGATTATTTTGATATATCAGATGAGCTTAAAAAGTATCTACTAAACTTTGAGATGATGATATTTGATACCACAAAAAATAGTAATGAAAATATTAAAAAAAATATTCAGAATATGTTTTTGCTATCATCACTACTAATGATGAAAAATATATTTAATAATATACAGGATATAAAACCAATTTTAAAAGATATTGTAGAGTTAGATGATGATAGAAAAATAATACTCTTTGAATACTTTGTAACAAAAAAAGAGATGACAAAAGAGCTATTTAATGATATAATATTAGAAATAAAAGGAGATGAAATGCCAAGTTTAGCAAGAGTTTGGAGAGATGAAGGTAGAAATGAGGGTAGAAGCGAGGGGATAAATATAGGAGAAAAGAGAGGGCTGTATAGTGCTATAAAAATGGGACTAGAGGTAAAATTTAATAACTTTTCTAAAAAATTATTATTATCAATTGAGAAGATAACAGATATAGATAAACTAAAAGAGATACAAAAAGCTATATTTATGATAGATGATAGAGATGAGTTTGAACAATTTATTAAAAAGATATAGAAAACAAAATGAAAAATGCTTATGCACTATCAGTAATTTTATGGATTGTGGCAGGAATGGGTGCTGTGACTATGTTTTTGGCAATCTTATCAAAAGATATTGTTGGAATTTCATCAAAACTAGAAGATAAATTAATCTCAAGATTAAAAGCAGAAGAGACAGTTGATTTGCTGATATTTTATGGAACTACTGGTGAATTTTATCTTAATACTATGACAAATAAAATTGTAGAAGACTATAATCTCCCAAATAAACTATATATTAACAATGATAATACTATTTTTAATGATGTAAATATTACAATTCAAGATACGGCAGGGATTTACAATGTTTTGTTTTTAAGAAATGAGATGATTGCAAAAGAGTTAGATATTGAAAATTTTTACACCATTAAAGATAGTATTTTAGATTGGATAGATAAAAATTCATTTAAAAAACTAAATGGGGCAGAAGAGGATTATTATAGACATTTGAGTGATGAGAGTTATAAACCAAGAGATGATTTATCTATTCAAGCAGTTGAAGAGTTGGCATTAATCAAAGGGATAAAAAAGAGTAGGTTAGATGAGCTGAGGAGTCTTTTTTATTATGGAAGAGGTTCTAAGACAAATTTAATGACTATACCAAAAGATTCTCTTATTATGTTATTAGATATTACACCTAGTTTTGGTGATGAACTGATAGATTTAAGAGAGAAAGAACCTTTAGAGTTTATCAAATCTATAAATAGACTTGATAGTAAAGTGAAAGATGAGTATGATGCTTATGGATTCTTCCCATCAAAAATCATTAAGATAAATATCTTAGCTTCTCATAAAGATGCAAGAACAAAAATAGAGGCTGTAATTGATTTTAAGATGAGACAGGAGAGAACATTTATCTATAATTATAAAGTTTATTAAATAAATAGTTTTGCTAATTTAACAGCAGGAATCTCATCTGTATAAATCTTGATAAATCGTATCCCTAGCTTTTTAAATTCGATATAGAGTTTTTCGTCATTATTATGAAGAGCCTCTTTATATCTTTTAACAGCACCACCATCAATATCACCTTCATAACTATTTTTATTATCCATATCTACCAATCTAAGCGATCCTAGCGCTTGAGGATTCTCTTCGAATTTATCTCTAATTATCAATGCAACCACATCATGTTTTTTTGCCAATACTCTTAAATCAATATCTCCCACAAAATCTGAGATTATAAACATTAATGATTTTTTTCTTATACGATTATATAAAGTTTGAGTCATTAAGTCAAAATCTCCATTTTTGCCCATTGGTTTGAATTTAGTTGCAAGTTCAACTGCTTTATGGACAGAAAAAAACTTTTTACTTGGTTTTGAAATATGATAAAGTTTGTCGGCAAATATTAAATTAGTAAACAAATCACCATTTCTTATAGATATAAACCCTAATAATCCAACAAGTTCCTCTATAACTTCCGATTTTTGCTTTACTGTTCCAAAATATGTAGAGCCATTTAGCATTGATGCAACAACGATATTAAGCTCTCGCTCCTCTTTATAAACTTTAACATAAGGTTTTGAGAGTTTTGCCGTTGTTTTCCAATCAATTTTTCTAATATCATCACCATAAACATATTCTCTTAGTTCTGCAAATTCAAACCCTTCACCTTGAAACATAGAAGAGTTATCACCTAGCATATCACCATAAACCTGTTTTTTGCTCTTGAAAAGTATTTTTTTAGCTCTTTTATTCACTGGTTAATCCTATGGTATTGGTACGGCTTCTAATATTTTTTTGATAATAAAATCTTGGTCTATACCCTCTGCTTCGGCTTCATAGGTCAAAATAATTCTATGTCTAAGAATCTCATAAGCAATATATGCAATATCCATTGGTGATACAAAATCTTGATTTTTAAGGTATGCAACAGCACGAGAAGCTTTATACATATCAATCGTAGCTCTTGGACTTGCACCAAAATTAATATAGTGAGTTAAATCTTCTAATCCATAATCCTCAGGCGACCTTGTTGCTTGAACAATCTCTACAATATACTTCTCCACCTCATGGTCAATATGGATATTCATAGCCTCTTCTCTAAGTTTCATCAAAGTTTCAATTGAAAGTACTTGTTGTATTGTTCCAAAAGAGTTATTAGCCACCCTTTTGGCAATCTCTAACTCTTCATCTTTGGTATTATATCCAACCACAACCTTCATCATAAATCTATCAAGTTGAGCCTCTGGCAATTCATAAGCTCCCTCTTGTTCTACAGGATTTTGTGTTGCCATTACCAAAAATGGAGCATCAACTTTTATTGTGCTATCACCGATTGTAACTTGTCTCTCTTGCATAACCTCTAAAAGTGCTGATTGAACTTTTGCAGGGGCTCTATTTATCTCATCTGCTAACAAAAGATTTGTAAATATAGGACCTCTTTTGATTTTGAAACTATTATTTGATGGATCATAAATCTCCGTACCAATAATATCACTAGGAAGTAAATCAGGAGTAAATTGAACTCTATTAAAGTTTAATCCTAAAGTTTGAGACAAAGCATTAACAGCCGAGGTTTTAGCAAGTCCTGGAACACCCTCTAAAAGAATATGCCCACGACATAAAAGACCCACTAAAAGCCCCTCAATCATCTTCTCTTGACCAACAATTACTTTTGCTATCTCTTGTTTGATATTTGTTATTATCTCTTTACTGTTTATATCACTCAATATAGTTATCCTACCTTTAATCATATTGATAAAATTTTACTAATCTTAGTTAAATCAAAGGTAAATATCTATTTGAGTTGGCTCATAATTTTAGGAAGCGTAATCCCCTCTTGTTTTTGATATTTACCTTTTCTATCTGCATAAGTTGTTTCACACGGTGTATCACCTTGCAAAAATAGAACCTGAGCAATCCCCTCATTTGCATAAATCTTAGCAGGAAGTGGTGTTGTGTTGCTAATTTCAATTGTAATATGACCCTCAAAGCTAGGCTCAAATGGTGTAACATTTACAATTATCCCACATCTTGCATAAGTGCTTTTACCCAAACATATTGCCAAAGTATCACTAGGCATTTTAAAATATTCAACAGTTCTAGCCAAGGCAAAAGAGTTTGGTGGAACAATACAAATATCACCCTTAAAATCTATCACATTATTATTATCAAAATCTTTTGGGTCAATTACCGTTGAATTTACATTTGTAAAAATCTTAAACTCATCACTCACCCTTATATCATATCCATAACTACTAAGCCCATAAGATACCACACCCTCACACTTTAAATCTTCGCAAAATGGATTTATCATATCCTCTTTTTGTGATTTCTCTCTTATCCAACTATCTGGTTTTAATCCCATATTTTATCCTTTTTATTATCTTGTAATTTTAGCAATTAAATCTTGATATTCTATATATATTTCACTATTTGGAGTAAAGAATGATCGTTTTATATATCTTATTGAGGTTGAACTTAATATATTTAAACGGCTTCTTTCATTCCAGTTTTTATCTTCTTGAGCTATTAAATTTTTCTAAAATCTTATTTTGATTACCAACTTGTTTACTTTTTAATTCAATCATAATGATATTTAATATATTGTCAGCTGTTTGTTCTAAAATTATATTTTCTACTTTTCTCCCTTGAAGTTGAAAAGCATTTGACTCTGTATCAATTAACCAATATTTTGATTTATCATTTAGAGATTTAATAATAACTTTTCTTAATTTAGCTTCTTTGTTATGCTCTTCTAGTTCAATCTTATTAGAACTAATCTCTTGAATAAAAGATTGTGCTTTAAAAAAATTAAATA
>CAYWFW010000166.1:0-5074 GCA_964457735.1 uncultured Sulfurovum sp.
CTACTTTATATTTTTTATTTAATGGTAAATCTTGTTTGGTTTTGATTAGTTCTAGCAAATCAGTGGTACTTTTATCTGTTTGAATAAAAGAATCATATCTAAAAGCATATCCAAAATAAAAATCATATAGATTTATTCCCATATCTAGCCTACTATTTAGTATGGCTATATTTGTTCCCTTTTTGGGATTATAGTCTCTCTCCCATTTTTTTAATAACTCTTTAAAAGAGATAAAATCATTATTTATAGAGCTATCTAGTAAAAAATTATATTTATCTGTTTTATCAGTTGGATTAAAAATTGATAAAGATGAGGCTGATAGAGTCTCTAGCTGTAGGATTGCTAGAGATAAAAATATCCCAATTCTTAAAAGAGGGATAATCTGTTTATTAAAAAATTGTTTCAAATGAACCATCGTCAATATATTTAACAATAATAGCATCTTCACGATACTCAATTGTAGCAATAGCAACACTATCTTTTGTTACAAAACTCCCTGCAAAACTTTCAGGGTCTCCATCTACTATTTTTCCATCTTTAAATTTAAAATTAGCTGTTATACCTGTAGGTATTGATAGATAAATAGTACCATTTTTTTTATCAGAACTGCTAAATGTTGTTCTAACATTAAGGATAGTAGAATTATGAGAATATGCTACAGATGTATTTTCATGATGATCAGCAAAATTCTCATAAGCAATATTTATATCTGTTGAAGATTGATTTTCTGAAATAATATTACCATTTAGAGATAAATCATATAATCTTGTATAATAACTAGAGTTTACTGTATTTTCAACCGAATCATATACCTCTTTTGCTGGGTCTTTTTTATCAAAATCATATTGAGCTTGAGTAACAGTTGAAGCATCTTTCCAGTTAATATCCAAAGGATATGCCTCTACCTTAGTATTATTTCTTGTATCTAAAACCTCACCATTAAATATAAATCTTTGAGCAATATAACCACCATTTTGATATATATTGCTATTATATACATAAGTTGGTACTGAGATATTTCCTTTAAGATAGAAATCTTTTACTCTTGCTTCAAATATTGCAAAATCTAATTTTCTATAAGTAAAATCTGATAAATGGTCACTAGTTGATTTCATTTTTACTATCTCTATAGATTCCGTTCCATCTGAATTTATCAACTTTGTATTTTCCATTAAAGTTACTATTTTATTACCACTTTCTGATGATACTTTTACATTTCCTAATAGAGTTTGGTATGATATACTATTTATATCACTGTATTTAGCAATATCTTTATATGTATATTCTGGAATGACACCATTAAATTTAAAATTAAGTGAAGTAAAATTACTATTTATCATATAATCATCAGGATTATTAGATGGAACTTCTATTGTCCCTTTATATATATTATTAGTTCTAAAAACATACGACCAAGTATTGTCTGTTTCTTTTTCTACAACAACTAAAAATCCTCCTCCATCACCTATCATATCTTCTGATTTTGTTTTAGAAGCTCTAATTGCATCAAATATAACAGTTAAAATCTCTTGTTGGTAATATCCTGCTGTTTCTACATGAAGAGTAAAATATTTAATACTATCTGCTAAATCTTTACTTTGAAAATCTAATACACCATTTTTTGTTGGAGAGTTATAGTTTAAAAGAGTTAAAGTTTCTGTACGTAATGATGTAAACATCTCTTTAGATAAATCTTCAGCAGAGGTTGAAGCAACTATTTCACCTGAATTTGGTGTATATGTACCATTATTATCCGCCATATTATTTGAGATATTCCTATCAGTAATTGCCTGAGCTATCTCTTGAGATATAACACTGCTTAAAGAACCATCCGATGAATCAATTGCAAATGCAGTAACCACCTCTTGTACACTTTGATTAGTGCTATTTGCTACACTATTAAATGCCTCTATAATCTCTTGATAGTTACCCTCTTCTGGATTATCATTGATTGGATCAACTCCAAACATCTCACCAATCTCTGCTCTTGCTTGTTCATAAGCTGATACAGTAACAGCAACACCACCTGACAAGGCTAATGCTCTTTGGTAAATTGCTTCAGTTAAAGCAGAAATATTTCCAATAACAGGTGTAGCACGACCACCAGCATTTGCTATGGTTCTTAATCTTGTATCAAGTGGACATGGTTTGATTGCTCCAAGAATAGACTTAAGCTCTGAATCTTTATCACACGAAGCCTCAACAACAACAACTCCTATATAATCGTTGATAATCAATTCATAACTACCATCTTGTTTACTAGTTCTAGTTGAATTTAGTTTTTGTTGCTTAAGACTATTAGCTGTTATTATACCGTTTAGTATTAAATCATCAACTGCTATACCTTTTACCAGTGAAGTTATAGGGGTTGTAGGACGAGAAGAGCTACTACTACCACAAGAACTAAGCATTGATAATAAAAATAGTGTTGCTATAGATATTATAATTTTATTCATATTTTTTCTCCTTGAATATATGTAAGTCATATTATATAATAAGAATATTAATAATAAGATGATAAAATATTAAAAAATTTATTAGAGGTATTTAAGATATGAAAAAACAAGAGATAACATTTATCGGTGCTGGAAATATGGCGTTTTCTATTGCTAAAGGATTACGTGATATATATGATATAGAGGTGGTCGCAAGAGATATGTCAAAATTAGATACTTTTGAAAAAAATCTTAATACTAAAATTAGAAAAACTCCTTTAAAGGGTTTTAATATTTCTGATAAAATTATAATTCTTTGTGTAAAACCAAATAATATTCAAGAGGTTGGTAAACAGCTTAAAGGAAAATGTAAAGCACTTTATTCCGTATTAGCAGGAACATCACTTGAAAAGTTAAAATTAAATATTAGAGCAAAATCTACTGTTAGAACTATGCCAAACCTTGGGGCTTCTGTTGGAGAATCTATGACCACAATTACAGGGGATATAACATATCAAGATGAGGTAATAAGAGTCTTTAATTCTATTGGTAAAACTCTTTGGTTAAATAGCGAAAAAGAGTTAGATATTGCAACTGCTTTAGCAGGAAGTGGACCTGCATATTTGGCTCTTATTGCCGAGGCTTTAACGGATGGAGCAGTAAAACAAGGCTTAAAAAGAGATGATGCGATGGAGATTATGAGAGGTCTTTTTAAGGGCTTTGGAGACCTTATACAATCATCTCATCCTGCATTACTAAAAGATGCCGTAATGAGTCCAGCAGGTACAACAGCTTATGGATATTATCAATTAGAAAAATCAGGTGTAAGGTCTGGATGTATAGATGCTATTGAAAGTGCTTATAATAGAGCTTTAGAGCTTAGATAACTCCTTATCATAAACTATTTGTGATATAATAATAAAAAAAGTTAAGGAAGATATAAATGGGAAGAGCATTTGAGTATCGTAAAGCATCTAAAATGAAAAGATGGGGGGCTATGTCAAGATTATTTCCAAAACTAGGAAAAATTATCACTATGGCTGCAAAAGATGGTGGTGAAGACCCTGATATGAATCCTAAACTTCGTACTGCAATTATTAATGCAAAAGCACAAAATATGCCAAAAGATAATATTGAGGCTGCTATTAAAAGAGCTAGTGGAAAAGATGCTAGTACTATTTCAGAGGTAAGCTACGAAGGAAAAGCAAATTATGGAGTGCTTTTATTTATTGATTGTGCAACAGATAATACAACAAGAACAGTAGCAAAAATCAAATTTATTCTTAAAAAGAATAAGGCTGAATCTTTGCAAAATGGTTCATTAGATTTTATGTTTAGTAGAAAATCTGTATTTATAATAGCAAAAACAGAAGAGTTAGATATAGAAGAGTTGGAGCTTGAATTAATTGATTCTGGTTTAGAAGAGATAGAAGAGGATGAAGAGACTATTACCATTTATGCTTCTTATGAAGATTTTGGTAATTTATCAAAAGAGATAGAAAATCAAGGTTTAGAGCTTAAAAAAGCAGAGATTCAAAGAATAGCAAATTCTCCAATAGAATTAACCGAAGAACAGATGCAAGAGATAGAAGTTATTATTGATCAACTTGAAGAAGATGAAGATGTTCAAGCAGTTTATACAAATATAGATTAAAATATGCAAATAGCGACACCTGTTATCCATCCACCAAAGAGATTAGATTTATTAAGTAGTATATGGATAGTTCCTATTATTACTCTTTTTATATCTTTGTGGTTGGGTTATCAACACTACTCTCAACTTGGAATTAGAATAGAGATAGATTTTCCAACAAGTGGTGGTTTAAAAATTGGTCAAAGTCAGATAAAATATAGAAATGTACCAATAGGAATAATAACCAAAATTTTGTTAAAAGAAAATGGTGATGGTGTTACTGTTGTTGCTAGAATGGATAATTCTAGCAGGAAATATCTTAATAATAAAACTAAATTTTGGATAGTAAAACCAGAAGTTGGAAGTGCTGGAATTACTGGATTAGATACCATTATCACAGGAACATATATCACAATATTTACCCAAAAAGATGATAGCTTTAAAAAAGTATTTAAAGGGCTTGAAGAGTCATATGTTACTAAAGAAAATGGAAAATATTTTACTTTAGTCTCTGAAAAAACACTAAATATAAAAGTATCATCTCCAATATACTATAGAAATATGGAGGTTGGAAGTGTTGAAAAAATATTAGTAAATGATAATGGTATGGGTGTAAAATTAAAGATTTTTATAAATCAAAAGTATGAAAAATTTGTTAATCAAAGTAGTAAATTTTGGGTAAAGAGTTTGGTTGATATTAATTTTATAAATAGTGGTCTGAGTATAGATATTGCACCACTTTCACATATTATCAAAGGTGGTCTTGAGTTTTCCACTTTATTTAATAAAAATAGTATAGATGCAAATGAGAGTTATAATTTTACACTCTATAAAGATTCTCTACTGGCTTTAGATAAAAAGATAGGAAAAGGTGGAGATTATATTAAAAAGTTTGATATATTTTTTGAAGATGAAATATCAAAACTTAGTATTGGTTCTATAGTTAAATTTAATGGTTATAGTGTTGGAGAGGTTACAGATATTAAATTTAATTATGATTCAACAA
>CAYWFW010000167.1:0-2823 GCA_964457735.1 uncultured Sulfurovum sp.
AGTTAGAGTTATCTTGGTTGCTATATTGTCCTGCCAAATTAAATTTTTCGGTCTCATAACCTGCCTCCAGATAGGTTAAGTTGGCATTATCAAGTTTATAGTGCCATGCTTGAAGAGTTGTATTCTTTACACCTTTATAGATAACTCCCCCTGCCAAAACAGCATCATCAGACTCTTGTAGATTTCTAAATTTTTCAGGTTGTTCTGTATCAACTCCTGCCCACTTATCAAGAGAAGCTAAGATAATAGTTGTATCTACTATATCTTTGCTAACTAGACTATATCCCTCAAAACTATTAGGAACCATCCCTATATCATCACTATCTGCATAAGGGATATCGATAATCTGACGACCCACTTTAAGCGTCGTTTTTCCAAATTGAGCTTGGATAAACGCTTCTCCTAAAATTGAATAACCATCATTGGTTGAGTTTAAAAACATCGCCTCATCATCTTTACCAAAAAGTGGATTGGTGGTAAAAAAGGTTGCACCCATGCTAAAACCTTGAATTGGCGTTGTCTCTATCCCAACTAAACCACCGAGCGAAAGAGTTGTGCTTTTATCTCCTGCCTCATCTTCTATCTGTATCGCTCCTACTCTTAGATTGGCTTTGGTTTTTAACTCTAAATCTGCTCCCATACCTATAGCTGTTAGAGCTATTAAGCTTAAAACAATTACTCCTACCTGTTTCATATTAACTCTCCTTTGAATTTGATAATTACTATCAGTTTTTCTGATAGAGAGATTATCTCAAAAAATTGCTTAATTATATATTAAAATGATAATTATTATCAAAGGATATTATAAACTGTTAAGATCTATAATTACTTTAATTATCACTTAGCAAAAGAAGAGTTTATCCTCTCATAAATCTACACTTAGAAATAGTATGTTATCTTTATCTGAATAATAAATATTAAGATAGAATCTATTATTGTGTTTAATTGTGTTAAAATAACATAGATTAAAAATAAGATAATAAACAATATTACAAAAGGATAAGGAATGGAAATAGATATAGCAAATTTAACACTTAAAAGTGCAGGTATTCTTTTTGGTATGAGTATAGCTGTTGGGCTTTTGGTTAAAAGGTTACAAAATGTGATAAAAGGTATGATAATTGCTATGATTGTCGCTATTATACTTTTGGTTATAGTATCAAAAAATCCAGTTTTACACTTAGATAAAGATGTGATAGCGTATATTATGGGTTATTATTATCATCTTAAATCTGTTATATTATCTTTTTTTCAACAATTAGCAAATTCAACTCTTAGTGATTTAAAATTTAAGGTATTAGCTCTTATTATATCATTAGCAGGTTTTGGGATTGGTTTTGTAAAATTAGGTTATTATTACTCAGATAAAAGACAAGAAAAAAAATGGCCGACACCAAAAAAATGAAAATATTAGTATCAGCATTAGAGCCATCATCTAATCTACATCTAAAAGAGGTTTTAAGAGATAATAAAGAGATAGAATTATTTGGTATTTTTAGTTCAGAGTTGGGAAATCCATTATATGATACTACAGATGTTGCTATTATGGGTTTTATTGATGCTATCAAAAAATATAGATGGTTTAGCAAAGTGGCAGATGAGATGGTGGAGTTGGCAAAAGATGTAGATAAAGTGTTACTTATGGATTCTTCTGGATTTAACTTGCCATTGGCAAAAAAGATAAAAACTAAATATCCTCATATTGAGATTATATATTATATATTACCTCAAATTTGGGCAAGTAGAAAATATAGAGTAAAAGATATGGAGTTATATTGTGATAAAATTTTGGCAATTTTGCCATTTGAGATAGATTATTATAAGCAAGGTAAAGCCAAATATGTGGGGCATCCTCTCCTTGATGAGATAAAATATTTTAAAACAGATAGTATCAAAAATAATACCATAGCATTTATGCCAGGAAGTAGAGAGAGTGAGATAAAAAGATTATTGCCAATTTATAAAGAGGTTAGAGAGAGATTGTCTCATCTTAAAGCCGTTATTATTATACCAAAAGTATTTTCTGATAAAAAGATTAAAACTTTATATGGAGATTTATCAGGTTTTGAAATATCAAGAGATACACAAAAAACTCTTTATAATTGTGAATTTGCATTTATATGCTCTGGAACTGCTACGCTTGAATCTGCTTTGATTGGTACACCATTTTCTCTTAATTATATAGCTTCTAGTTTTGATTATTTTATTGCAAAATATGTATTAAAAATCAAGCAAATAGGTCTAGCAAATATTATGTTATCTCACTATAATAATACTATTTTACATAAAGAACTGATTCAAAAAGATGTGACAGTTGAAAATCTTTTAAAAGAATATCAAGAGTTTAATAATAAACTATTCTTACAAAAATCAAATGAACTTAGGGTTTATTTAGCTTATGGAAGTGCTTTAAATGTGGTAAATTATCTAACCAAAGAGAGTAATGAGTAATGAAACAGTTTTTTACAAAAGATAAACAGATACAAAGTATTATTAGAAATATAAATATTACAAAAACTTTATATTTAGCGTCTCTTATAGTTGGAGAGCCTTATATTGGCAAGAAAACTCTTGCTATATATCTATTACCAGATGCAGTTGTAGTTGATGGAAGTAGCGATGATTTAAACACTATTATAGCTCAAAATGAAGAGATTATAATAATAAATTTTGAAAAAATCAAAAATATAGACAGTTTAGATTTAACTAATAAAAGAGTTATTGCAACAACAACTTATATAGGTAATCAAAAATTAATAGATGAAAAATTTTCGTTTATATATAAAATGCCATCTATAGCTAAAAGAAAAGCTGATATGGCTA
>CAYWFW010000168.1:0-10880 GCA_964457735.1 uncultured Sulfurovum sp.
ATATAGAACATTTAATAAAAAAGAGGGGTTAATTTTGAGTTTTAAAGTTCAAAATAGCTCTTCTATAGAAGATTTAGAACATAGATACAATATTAAGCTAAAATATAAACTTTCTGCTGGATATTATATTTTTGACAATAATTCAGATTTAAATGACATTAAATTAGTAGAGAATATAATAGAAAATGAGGATGATATTAGAACTATTAAACCAAATTGGAAACTAAATGTTCAAGCAAGATAGTCAATCTCTAGCTTCTATCCATCTTTTTAAAAACTCGTCACGAGAGTATATTTTTGCTCCTAAAGAGTTTTTATAATCCATATAAGGGTGACCTAAATTCCAAAATGTAAAATTATTTTTTTCAAGGAGTTTTGCCAAAAGTACTAACTGTAACTTACCATAGTTATTATATTGTTTATCTTTTGAATAGAATCCTGTTAGGCTTGTATATGTGTTGCCTATTGCATAACCTATTTCACCTGCTACTATCTTATTTGTCTCTTTGCAACTAAGTTCAATCGATAAGAGTTTAAAATTTCTTTTTGTATCTTTATGTATCAATAATTCCTCTAAGAGAGTAATATATTTACCATATAACCAATTATCGGTATGATGATTTACGATAGATTCTAAGTTTTCATTAAAATTTTTATTAACAGTAAAAATAAAATTATCTTTTCTTATTAAAGATCTGACTTTTTTTGATATGTGCAAATCTTTAAAGTCTAGTATAGAGTAACCAAATTGCATTTCAGGTAAAAGGAGCAGTTTAGATTCATCATTTTCTGTTGTAATTGTTATAAAACCTGCATAAGCGAGTTCTATATAAAACTCTTTTGACCAATTATCACTCCAATAATAATTACAATCCATATTAGAATATATGCTATCTTCTAAATAATCACTATTTTCTAAATCTATACTCTCTATATAATATATCTGTAATTTATTTGACATCTCTATACTATCCATATCTATCTTAAATCCCTTTATGATACAAATCACTACCAACAACAAGATAGCTTATGAGTTTATCATCAAATTTATCATTTAATCTAACCCCACCAATAAGTGCAACTTTATGCTCAGAGTTTTTAGCAATTTCTAAAAGATTATCCCCTTTGATATTAACATCTTTTTTGGTGGTGGTTGCCCTATATGCACCAAGTCCAATATAGTCTAAATCTAATGAATTAGCTTCTAGTATCTCTGAGAGATTATGGGTGCTAAGTCCTAATAATTTACGACCTATCTTTTCTCTTATAATTTTGATAGCTTTATGATGATTGTTATGGTCGTATTTACAAATATCATCTTGTCCAATATGTAACCCATCACAATAATCTATAGCATCAATATCATCATTAATAATAATCTTTCCACTATAGAGTGAAGAGATTATCTTTAAATCTCTGATTCTATCTTTTGTAGAGAGATTTTTTGCACGGTATTGTAAAATAGGTGCTTTTAAATCATTTATTCTTTGGATGATTTTTTTAAGAGAGATACCCTTCTTATCTAAGGTATCTCTATCAATCAGTGCATAAAGTTCCATTTCAAGATTCTTCTTCAGCCATCTCTTCTAAGATATTTTCTTCTATAGGTTCATCTTTTGGTTTTTTATTATCAAAGAGAGTTAATAAATCAAATAAAGTATCTTTTATCTTTATTCTATCAACTATCATATCTATTAAACCATGTTCTATCAAAAATTCAGCTCTTTGGAATCCTTTGGGTAAATCAACACCAACAGTTTGTTTAATCACTCTTTGACCTGCAAAACCAATTAGTGCATCAGGTTCGGCAATAATTATATCTCCAAGCATTGCAAAAGATGCACTAACTCCACCCATTGTTGGATCAGTTAAAATTGATATATAAGGTAATCCCTCTTGATGAAGCTTGTTTAATGCTGGTGATGTTTTACTCATCTGTAAAAGAGAATAGGTACTCTCTTGCATTCTAGCTCCTCCACTTGCACTAACAATAACTACTCCACATCTTTTTTCTATAGCACGATTAATAGCTCTAACAATTTTCTCACCCTCAACAGAACCTAAACTTCCACCCATAAATGCAAAGTCAAATACAACTAATTCAACAGGTAAATCGTTAATTGTAGCACTACCACTTACCACAGATGATATTTTACCATTTGTTTTTGCTTTAGCTTCATCTAATCTCTTTTTGTAACTCTTTTTATCTGTAAATTTTAGAGGATCAATAGGAGATAAATTACTATCATACTCTACAAAACTATTTTTATCACAAATAGATGATATTCTTTTGTCTGCATCAATTCTAAAGTGATGATTACACTTAGGACATACGCTATATTTTGCTTCTATCTCTTTATAGTACATTAATGATACACATTTAGGGCATTTAATCCAATGATTCTCTACTGGTTCTTGTGTTTTTATTTTCATACTTCCAAATAGATTACTAAAATTCATCTTTTTTCCTTTAAAATATTTATTAGACTTATTGCAAAACTCATTGAAAGTGATGGCTTTAGCCTCACATAAGGCAGGAGCTAAAGCACCAGTTTTGAGTTTTGAAAGAAGTGTCTATTATCTAAATGATTCTACTATAGCTTTTGCAGCTTCTCTACCATCATATACAGCCGTTACAACTAAGTCTGCTCCACGATGACAATCTCCACCTGCATAAACACCAGTTTTAGTTGTTTGGTAGTTTTTATCTACTTTAATTCCACCCCATTTATCTACTTCAATACCATTTTCATTAAAGAATGGATACTCAATCGAATCAAAACCTAAGGCAAAAATAACAATATCAGCCTTAATATTATATTCACTACCTTTAATCTCTTCAACTTTTCTTCTTCCTGAACTATCAGGATTAGTAAGTTTTGTTTTTATCATATTAATAGATTTAATTTCACCTTTTTTATTTAGAACTAAAGATTTTGGAGATGAAAAAAACTCAAATTCTACACCCTCTTCTTTTGCATTAATATACTCTTTTTTACTTCCTGGCATATTTTTGGCATCTCTTCTATATAAACATTTTACGGTTCTTGCTTTTTCTCTTAAAGATGTTCTTACACAATCCATAGCAGTATCTCCACCACCAATTACCACAACTTTTTTCTCTTTTACATCAACTTCAAGCTCACACTCTTCATTAAAAAGTTTCTTTTGAATAATTGTTAAAAACTCCATTGCTAAATAACAGTTATCAGCTTTTTCACCTTTAAGACCTGATTTTCTACCTTTTGTAGCTCCAGTTCCAATAAAAACAGCATCATAATTTTCAGATAACTCTTTAAATGAAATATCTTTTCCAACTTCACAGTTTTGAGTAAACTTTGCTCCAGCTTCTTTAAGAAAATCAACTCGTCTTTGAATAATTTTTTTATCAAGTTTAAAACCAGGAATTCCATAAGTCATCAATCCACCAGCTCTATTTTGTTTATCAAATATCTCTACATCAACACCTTCACGAAGTAAAAAGGTTGCAACAGAAAGACCAGCAGGACCAGCTCCGATAATCGCCACTTTTTTACCAATTTTTTCAGATGAAAATCTTGGCTTTAAACCATTTTTAAAACCATCTTCACTAATAAATGTTTCAATAGAGCCAATTGTAATAGCTCCGTGACCGTCATTTAAAGTACAATCCCCCTCACAAAGTCTATCATGAGGACATATTCTTCCCATCACTTCAGGAAAAGGTGATGGTTCATTTGAAAGATTAAAAGCTAATTCTAAATCATTAGATGCTATTGATTTAAGCCATTGAGGAATAAGATTATGTAAAGGACATTTATTATGACAGTATGGATCACCACATTGAACACATCTATTAGCTTGTTCTTCTGCTTTTAGAGGTCTAAAAACTTCATATATCTCATTGTAATCTTTTACTCTTTCAACCACATCTCTTTTTTTTGCGTCTATTCTATCTAATTCAAAAAACTTTTGCATACTACTCTCCATCCTCAATTTGTAAAGGCATTTTCATATCTTTTGGTCTTACAAGCCAAAAATCTCTAATAGAAACTCTAAAATTATCTAAAATATCTTTTGCTTTTTTGCTATTTGTCTCTTTATAATAATCTTTTAAAAGCTTTTTAAGATAATATCTCTCTATATCTGTACCATCTGTATCAATTCTTCTAGCTTCTACCAAACCTTGATTTATATTTTCTATAAATTCATGCTCTATATCAAGTACAAAAGCCACACCACCTGTCATACCAGCTCCAAAGTTCACACCAGTCTTACCTAATATTATAACAACACCACCTGTCATATATTCACAAGGATGATCACCAGTACCTTCAACTATTGCAATTGCTCCAGAGTTTCTTACTGCAAATCTCTCTCCAACTTGACCATTAATGTATAATTTTCCACCAGTAGCACCATATAGACATGTATTTCCACCAAGAGAATAGTTATCGCCTCCATCTTTTTGTGATGTAATTACAATTCTACCACCACTCATACCTTTACCAATATAATCATTACCTGCACCTTTGATATGAAGAGAGACTCCATTACTTAAAAATGCACCTAAAGATTGTCCAGCAGTACCAGTTAGACGAATATCAATAGTATTCTCAGGAAGACCTTTATCTCCATAATATTTAGCAATCTCACCAGATATTCTAGCACCAAAACTTCTGTTTATATTTGTAATATCTCTATGAATTACAATTGGGTCTGATGGTCTTTTGATTGCACTCATCGCTTCTTCAAGAACATCAAGTTCAAATTCATTTTTGTCATAAGGCTCATTAAATTTAACTTGTTGAGTATTCACTCCATCTAATCTATAAATTAAATTTTCAAAGTCAAACTTTTTGGCAAACTCATCATCAATAACTTTTAATAAATCACTTCGTCCAACAATCTCTTCAATTGTTTCATATCCAAGGTGAGCTAATATCTCTCTAACATCCTCTGCTAAGAGAGTAAAGTAATTAATAACTTTTGTTACTGTTCCAGTATAATATTCTCTTAGTCTTTGTTCTTGAGTAGCGATACCAACAGTACATCTATTAAGGTGACAAATACGAAGAAGTTTACATCCAATTACTGTTAATGCTCCTGTTCCAAATGCGTAACTTTCTGCACCAAACATTGCGGCTTTTACAACATCTAAACCAGTTTTAAGTCCACCATCTGTTTGAAGATGTACTTGACCTCTAAGATTATTTGCCTTAAGTGCATTATGTGCTTCAATTAATCCAAGTTCCCAAGGATTACCAGCAAATTTTACAGATCCAATAGGAGCAGCACCCGTTCCACCATCTGCTCCAGAGATAATAATTTTATCTGCATAAGCTTTTGCAACACCAGCTGCAATTGTTCCAACTCCAGCAGTAGAAACTAGTTTGACTGCGATTGTTGCTTCTGGATTAACTTGTTTTAAATCAAAAATCAACTGTGATAAGTCTTCAATTGAGTAAATATCATGATGAGGAGGTGGCGAAATTAGAGTTACACCAGGAATTGTATGTCTTAATCTTCCAATTAATTTTGTAACTTTATGCCCTGGAAGTTGTCCACCTTCACCTGGTTTTGCACCTTGAGCCACTTTAATTTGAAGCTCTTTAGCACTTCTTAGATATGCAGGAGTTACACCAAATCTTCCTGATGCAATTTGCTTGATTTTAGAGTTTTTAATTGTATCAAATCTTGCAGAATCTTCTCCACCTTCACCAGAATTACTCATACCACCAATTGTATTCATAGCTTCTGCCAAACATTCATGAGCTTCTGGAGAGATTGAACCTAGACTCATTGCAGCTGTAACAAATCTTTTAAATATTGCCTCTTTTGGTTCAACTTTATCTAGTGAGATAGAATTTCTATCACTATTTAAATCAAAGAAATCTCTAATAAATTTTTTATCTCTATTTTCTATTAAATCTTTTAGAATATCAAAATCTTCTTTCTTACCTGTTTCTGATAATCTATGGATTGCATGAACAACAGATGGGGAATAATCATGATATTCTCCCCCCTCTAAAAATTTATAAAAACCACCAAGATTAAGTGGATAGATTCTATTTTTTATCTTATCACAATAAGCATTTTTGTGAACTAATTCTATTCTTTCTTGAATATCGTTATATCCTAAACCATTTAAAAGGCTAAATGCACCATCAAAACAATCATTCACAATTTGTTTATCAAGACCAATAATATCAAATAATTTTGAATTTCTATAACTAGCAATTGTAGCGATTCCCATTTTTGACATAATTTTTAAAAGACCAGAATCCAGTGCTTTTCTTACTTTTTTAAGTAAAGGAGCAATCTCAACCTCTTTCTCTTTTCTCTCGGCAATATTTAGAACAGTTTTATATAACATATATGGATATATAGCTGATGCACCAAAAGCTATCATAGATGCTGCCATATGAGAGTCATAAACTTCTCCCGAAGCTACAATAATTGTTGCTAAATGTCTAACTTTATTTTCTAAGAGATATTGATTTACACGACCAACGACCATAAGCATTGGCATAATTTTAACTTCACTATCTAATATTCTGTCATCTAATATAACTGTTCTAATCCCATTATCTTCAATATCTTTTATAATATTTTTTACAAGTGTATTTAAAGAATCCTCTAAAGAATTTGTAAAAGATGTATTATATACTCTTGCTTTATATGATTCTTCATATTTAGGATCAGATTCATTACCAAAGTCTAAAATCACTTCTAAGTTCTCAGCAGATAAAATTGGAGATGAATTTTTGAGTCTTTTTGCATGAGTAGAATCATCATTTAAAATATTTCTAATCTCACCAAAACCACTATTAAGACTCATAACAACTTTTTCTCTGATTGGGTCAATTGGTGGATTTGTAACTTGAGCGAATTTTTGCTTAAAGAAATCCGAGAAGTTTCTTTGAGTATTTGAAAATGCAGCAAGAGGAGTATCATCTCCCATTGAAGCAGTAGACTCTTTACCCTCTGTAATCATAGGTTCAATCACTTGATCTATCACCTCATGAGTGATATTAAAATATCTCTGTTTCGCCTCTAATACATCTTTTGGAATCTCAGTAACTTTACTAAATGGGTTATCCATATGCTCTTGAAGATATGTCATATTTTCATTTAACCATTCACCATAAGGCTCTTTTGTTTTTAGATAATCATCAATATCATTACTTTTTAAAACTTTTCCATATTTAAGGTCAATCCCTATCATCTCACCAGATTGTAATCTACCCTTTTCAACAATATCATCTTCATCAATATCTAAAACACCATACTCACTAGCAATTAAGATACGATTATCTTTGGTGATGATATATTTAGCTGGTCTTAGACCATTTCTATCTAATACACATCCAATATATCGTCCATCAGTCATACTTACAGCCGCTGGTCCATCCCATGGCTCAAAACATGTACTTGTATATTCATAAAATGCTCTTAAATCAGCATCCATATGAGGTGCATTTTGCCAAGGAGCAGGGAACATTGCTCTTGCTGTTTTAAAGAAATCAACACCATTAACATTTAAAAATTCAAAAAAGTTATCAACACTTGCACTATCACTCATTTGAGATTGAATAATATTAACTAATCTACTCATCTCATCATTGTTAAATACATCACTTTTCATATCTTCAGCTTTTGCCATAACATTAAATCTATTTGCAGTGATTGAGTTTATCTCTCCATTATGTGCAATAGTTCTAAACGGTTGAGCCAATTTCCATTGAGGAAGTGTATTTGTAGAGAATCTTTGATGAAATAGACAAAAAGATATTTCAAAATCTGAACAACTTAAATCTTTATAAAAGTGTTTAATATGCGTTGGCATAACGAGACCTTTATATGATATAACCTCTGTTGAAAATGATGGAATATAAAAATCATTACTATTCTCAAGTTTAAATTCTATCTCTTTTCTTGATAAATAAATAAGTGCATCAAATCTTCTTGTTCCAATTAAAGAGTTTGGAGTTACAAAAAGTTGCACCATTTTTGGCAAACTTTCAATCGCTTGAACACCTAAAGCATCTGTATCAACAGGAACTTCTCTTTTATAAAAAACTTTTAAATCATTGTTTTCACAAATCTCTTTAATAATATCTAAATTACTTTCATCCTTATAAAATACCATAGCTACAGCATATTTTTCAGGAAGGGTAATTCCATCTTTTTTTAGCTCTAAGGCAAAGAATTTTTTTGGAATTGATAGTAATAATCCACTACCATCTCCACTTTTTCCATCAGCAGCAACAGCTCCTCTGTGCATCATTCTAGATAACGATATTATCGCATCTTCCAAATTTTTATGTGATGGAGTGTTATTAATAGACGCTAAAAGTCCAAATCCACAATTATCTTTAAAAGCGGTAAAGAGATCTCTCATAGGCAAACCTTTTTTAATTTATTTTCAATAGAATTTTATATTATAATTTTGCTAGATTATACTTAAAGGTGAATTAAATTTAGATAAAATATCAAATTATCCAATGATTTTAGATATTATTGAGATATAAAAGAGTAAAATGTTTTTGTATAAAAAAAGTAAAATAGAGTTAAGGATATTTTTGAAAATTGCTATTATAAAACTATCTGCTATGGGTGATATTGTGCATAGTATGGTGGCATTAGAGTTTATAAAAAAGAGTTTTCCTCATTATGATATTGATTGGATTGTTGAAGAAGGTTTTATGGAAATTTTAAAAAATAATCCAAATATTAATAATATTTTGACTCTAAATTTAAAATCTATTAAACAAGATAAATTAAAACTTTTTAGTCAAATTAAATTAATAAAAAAATACTCCAAAAATAATTATGATTTTGTGATAGATGCACAAGGTCTTTTGAAATCTGCAATAGTATCAAAACTAATATCAAATAAAAATAGTAAAATTATAGGATTTAATAAGAGTTCTATTAGAGAAGGGGTTGCAAGTTGGTTTTATACTCAAAAGATTGATATTAGTTATGATTCAAATACGATAGATAGAAATATAAAAGTAATTTGTGAAGCATTTAATATAAATCCAACTTCTAAAGATATAATAGATAAAAAAAGATTTTTGTTTTTTAAGAGTGGCTTTAAGAAGATAGATTTTCAAAAAGATTATAATATTTTTGTTATTGGTTCAACTTGGGAAAGCAGAAATTATCCAAAAGAAAAATTTGTTGAGATTGCTAATATCTTAAAAGTAAAAACTTATATTTCGGGGGGTAGTGAAGATGAGCATAAAAAAGCTTTGTGGATGCAAGAACAATCTGAATATTTAGAATCTCTTCCAAAAGTAAATTTAAATGAGTTAAAAGAGATAATTTATCACTCTAAACTTTTAATTGGAAACGATACTGGTCCAACTCATATGGCATGGGGTTTAAATATCCCATCAATCACAGTATTTGGACCAACACCAATCAATAGAATATATCTTACACCAATAAATAAAGCGATTAAATCTAGCAGTAAAATTAACCATTATAAATTAAATAAAAATGATTTTTCTATTAAAGATATAAAGGTTAAAGAGATTTTGAATCTAGTTTAAGATGATACTTGAACTAGATTATCTCATTTTTTGTTAATTCATTTAAAATTATCTCTTTATTATGACAAAAGTTACCATTTTTTTCTATCCAAAATAGACCTTCAATTCTATTTTTAGCAGTATGTATTTTAGCCGAAACAATATCAATATCAAGGCTATCAAAAATGCCAATAAAATATACCATCAATCCATTAATATCTTTTGATACTATTTTAAGAGTGGCATACATATTAGAGTGTTCACAATTGATTGTTATATCATCTTTTTTTAATATCACTCTCTTAGTTCTCACAGCTTTTTTATCTTTTAGTGCAATCTCTATATAATTTTTGATGGTTGGGATAAAATCATCTTCCACTTCTTCTAAAAAGTCAATCTTAAAATATTTATTTTGGTCATTATATAGTTTAAAAATATCCATATTAATAAGTTGTAAATATGATAATTGTTTTAATAGATAACTTAAATTCAAATCATTTTTTCTGATTACCTCTATAGTTAGAGATTTATCATTAGTTACTCTATACCAATCCTCTTTTGAATTGATTGCATTTTGAACTATATCTATAATTTCATCTTGTTTATATTTTAAAAAGAGTAAATCTGAGGGGATAGATAAAATCTTTTTCTGAACACTTTTGGTAAGTGATTTAAACTGTGTACTTTTTCTTAATAAATCCTCTTTTTTAACTCTTTTTGAAATATTACTCATCATCTCATCATGTTTTAGTGCTTCAATTGATTGATTATATAAAATCTCTAATAAACTGGATGTAAAATTGCTATAAATTTTTTTACTAACAGCATTCATATCAGCATAAGTCAAAAGATAAATCATATCAAGAGAGAGTTTATTATTAAATTTTGCAACAAATTTAAATATGGTTGTATCGGAATATAAATCCTCTTTTTGTGCAACATTACTCATAAGTGTATGGTTTAAAATCAGCTTTGTACCTAAATCTATCATATCCGAATCAAGATTAATAAGTTTTGCAAAATCTTTAAATAAACTAGCACCCATTATTGAGTGTTCTGTTTGGCGACCTTTCCCACAATCATGCAAAAGTGCCACCATTTTTAATAAAGCTTGTTGATCAGGATTTAAATTATTATATTTTTCTGAAAGTTTTTCATTTTTGATATTAGTAATATTATAAAGTGTCATCATAGAGTGTTCGCCCACTGCATATTTATGATAACCATCAAACTGTGGTAGATTCATCACCTTTTTAAGAGGGGAAATTATATATCCCAAAATCATAGAGTAACGAAATACATTTAGTATGCTATGCGTTTGTGGTTGGTAGAAAATCTCTTTAATCTCTTTATAAATAT
>CAYWFW010000169.1:0-5176 GCA_964457735.1 uncultured Sulfurovum sp.
GAAAAAAGGTTTTACAATGATCGAATTAATTTTCGTAATCGTTATTATTGGTATTTTGGCAGCTGTTGCTATTCCAAAACTTGCAGCAACAAGAGATGATGCAAAAGTGGCTAAAGAGCTTACAAATTTAAGTACATGTATCGCAGATCTTGGGGCAGGATATACTGCATCAGGAGAGGCTTTTCCTGGAAAAGCTAGTAGAATAGCAAATTTATATTCATCTTGTAAATCTGTTTATGATGGAAAATGTTTTATAATTAATGGAGATGATTCGAATATATCTGTAACTGCAGGTGAAGATGCAACTGTTGGAGCTTGTAAAAAAGCAAATACAAAAGCTGAAGAAAAAGGTATGATGGGAGATCACTCATTTGGTTCTTCTAGTGTAACAGAATAATTAATTGATAATTATCAATTAATTTTTAATATTTAATGATATTTTAAGTTTATTGATGTTATCATTTCTATAGTTAGTTATTGAACTAACAAACAAAAAATTTTATTAGGAGTTTATTATGAGAAAAGGTTTTACAATGATCGAATTAATTTTCGTAATCGTTATTATTGGTATTTTGGCAGCTGTTGCTATTCCAAAACTTGCAGCTACAAGAGATGATGCAAAAGTGGCTAAAGAGCTTACAAACTTAAGTACATGTATAGGTGATGTTGGTGCAACATATACAGCATCTGGTGCAATGCCAGGAACTCCTACTAGTGGTACTGCTTACACTAAAGATACTGTAGAGTTATCTTCTTGTAAGTCTGTTATCGATGGTGGTTGTTGGACACTTACTCCTACTGATGATGGTAACTTAACTGTTGCAGATACTGATACTGCTAGTGCATCTTGTACTAAAGCAAGAACAAAATCTACATCTAAAGGTATGACATCTACTCACTCATTTGGTGCTTCAGGTGTAACAGAATAAGAGGATTAATTCTTTTTTCTTAAGGATTTGGTATACTCTATCTTTTAGATAGAGTGTATCAATCTATAATTAAGGATTAAATATGAGGAATAGTAAAAAAGCTTTTACTCTTCTTGAATTGGTTTTTGTTATTGTAATAATTGGGATGTTAGCTTCCATAGCAATCCCTAAGTTACAGGCTAGTCGTAACGATAGTAGAGTTGCACTTGAATTGCAATCAATAGCAGTTAGACTTCAAACAATACTTATGAAATATACTGCTACTAGTACTTTTAGACTTTCTGATACTGATTATATTACTAATACCTGT
This sequence comes from uncultured Sulfurovum sp., assembly GCA_964457735.1. Classification (GTDB taxonomy): domain Bacteria; phylum Campylobacterota; class Campylobacteria; order Campylobacterales; family Sulfurovaceae; genus FS08-3. Next base: position 1,240 of record CAYWFW010000169.1, read on the forward strand.
TATGACTTCACTGCTTCTTATGAAGATGATGGTGCAATATTTGTAAATGTACTTAGAAATGATTCCGTAGAGTTAGTATGTGAAGAAACTAGCAAAAGGGCTGAAAAAAATCATTTGATAGGGGAGCATATCCTAAGAGTCAACAATAATGTTATGCAATATGAATAAAAGAATATAGAATTTTCTATATTCTTTTTTAATCTAAATAATAAATACAAATTTCCTATTTTTTATCCTTTTTATAGTACAATATAAGTAACATATTAACAGGAGTATATTTATGAAAAATTCAAAAAAAGCTTTCTCAATGATTGAATTGGTTTTTGTTATAGTTGTTATTGGTATTTTAGCAGCTATTGCTATCCCTAAATTTGCGGCATCAAGAAATGATGCACTTAATATAAAAGCAAAAACAACAGTAGCAGCTATCAGAAATGCAATAAGCACAGAAAGACAGAAAAGAATCCTAAGAGGAGATTTTACAAATATTACATCTCTTAGTAATAATGATGATTTTGTATTTGATACTTTTGATAATACAGATACAAGAGTAGTTGAGTATCCAATTAGAAAATGTGAAAATAGTGACAAGAAGGGTTGTTGGGTAATGGATAACAATGACTTTATATATCATAGTCCTAATGGTGATGATATTACCTTTATTTTAGATGGTAATAGATTTGTATGTAAAGTATCTGGTAAATGTAAACGATTAGAATAGATATTATCTTAACGCTTCATCCACATCTCCAATTGCAATTCTCCATGATGGTATTATTATAGATGCTAAATATGTGGGAATTGTGATAAAAAATATAATAAAAAATATCTCAATATCAAACGAAAATATCAAATCAAATTCTGGTTTAAGCTTGGAATATCCCGAAAATATATCTCTTAGAAGAGGGGCTTGAAGCGTATATACAAATATTATTGAACTTAAAATCCCCAAAGTAAATGCAAACATAGATATTATTATCCCCTCATATAGTTTCTCTTTTAATATATCTTCTATTCTCCAACCTATTGCTTTTAAAATTCCAATCTCTACTCTCTCGTCATAACTTGTGGTTGATGCTTTATCATAAACAATAATAAAGAATGTTAAAAGAGAGATGGTAAACAAAAGCAGAGATATACCACTTTTATAATTAAAAATATTTTTATTTGAAATCTCTATATCATCTTTTGTAATTACTCTAGTATCAGGATATATATATCTTATCTTTGATGCAATATTATCCACTTCTGTTTGATTTGTAACCTTGATTGTAATATCACTGCTCATATCACTACTCATATCAAATATCTCTCTTGCAAGATTTTGATTTAATAAAATGGTATCATTTGAAAATATTTGAGATGAACTATCAAAAACTCCTGCGATATAAACCTTTTTAAATCTTCCATCAGGAAGTATAAAATTAAAAAAATTGTTATAGTAACTGCTGTCAAATACCTTTTTTACTCCATATCCAATTATCATCTTTTCTTTATTAGATAATATATCACTATTAATAGATGCTATATCCTCTATCTCTTTTTTATATTGACTTTCAAATGGATCTATACCTATTATAGATAAATTAACGCCACTATTTTTAAAATAGTAATATCCCCAAACACGATTTATAACATCTTCAACTCCATCAATTTCAAGAAGAGTATCAATTCTGCTATTTTCAATATTAAAAACTCTACCACCTATATATTTTTGAATAGTAATATCTGGTAAATGATTATAAGCAAGAGATAACTCTTTTTTGATAGAACCAGAGATTAGCATCATAGAAGATAGTAAGAATATTAGGATACTCAATATTACTACCACAGATATATTTTTACTACCTCTTCTTAAAAGAGCAGATATTGAAAACTCAAAAATATTTAGATTTATCATTTTTTAACTTTATATTAACTTTTAGATAAGTTTATCTAATAACTATTAAAATTGTATTAAATTTTGACTTTAAAGAGAAAACTCTTTGAAGCCAAAATATTATATTAAAAATCTTTATATCTTAATCTTTTAATACCTCTTTATCTAATTCACCACTCTTTAATTTACCCATATAATCATCTAAATATCCTCTTACATCGCCTGATAGAATAAATAGACCCAATATATTTGGCAATGCCATAGCCAAAATTAACATAAAGCTAAAATCAACCATAATATCTGTACTAACAATAGATGCTACAATAATAAATCCTAAAAATATTATTTTATATATAATAGAGCTTTTTGCACCAAATAGATATATCCATGCTCTCTCTCCATAATATGACCATGCAATCAAAGTTGAAAATGCAAACATTACAATTGATATTGATAAAATTGTTGGGAACCAACTAATTACAGTTCCATACGCAGCCGCTGTTAGTGCCGCACCTTGTTTTGCTTCAATTAGATTTGCATATCCATTTGCAGGGTCATAAACACCTGTGATAATGATAACTAAAGCTGTCATTGTACAGATTATCACTGTATCAATAAATGGCTCATAAAGTGCTACCATCCCTTGTCTTACTGGATATTTAACTCTTGAGGGTGCATGAGCTATTGGAGCTGAACCAAGTCCTGCTTCACTAGAAAAAACTGCTCTTTGAAATCCTTGAACAATAACTCCAATAATACCACCTTGAACTGCTGTTGGATTAAATGCTTCAGTAAATATTAAATAAAACGCATGAGGAATAGCCTGAAAATTAACTGCCAAAATCCATAACGAAGCTAATATATATATAATCACCATTAATGGAACAATCTTTTCTGTTGTTTGAGCAATTCTATTAATTCCACCAATTATAACAGCCCCTGTAAGAATAGCTAAGATTATTCCAAAAACCACACCATTATCACTAAAAAATGGAATCTCTGTAGAAATTGCACTAAGTGCTTGTGATACTTGAAATGTGTTTCCTCCACCAATTGCTCCACCAATCATAAATACGGCAAAAACAGTGGCTAATACTTTACCACTTTTACTCCAACCTTTTGATGCTAATCCCTTTGATAGATATTCCATCCCTCCACCCATTACACTGCCATCTGGTAAAAACTCTCTATATTTAAGAGACAAAGTAACCTCTGTGAATTTTAGTGTCATTCCTAAAAAACCTGCAACTATCATCCAAAAAGTAGCTCCTGCACCACCAATTGATATAGCAATTGCTACTCCTGCAATGTTTCCTAGACCAACAGTAGCAGATAGTGCGGTTGTAAGTGACTGAAAAGGTGTAATTTTACCTTTATCATCTTTTGTTCTATATTTACCTTGAATAATTTTGAGAGAGTGTGAGAATACTCGTACATTAATAAATCTCATTTTAATTGTAAGGTATATACCACCCATAACTAACCAAGCTACCAAAAATGGTATATTAGTCCCTTCAATACTTCCAAAGAGTATATCAAAAAAGAGGATGCTCTCTAAAAAGCTTGTGATTGATTGAAAAAGTTCGTTCATAGAAACTCCATAATTTTATTATATTTAACCATCATTTTATAAAAAAATAATTTTTTTTTGCTTAATCTATAAAAACTCTTGACTTTTATTTGATTTTTGACTATACTTGCATTCCGATTTTAAATTAAATCGTGTTTCGGAGTGTAGCGCAGTCTGGTAGCGCACCTGGTTTGGGACCAGGGGGTCGAAGGTTCGAGTCCTTTCACTCCGACCATTAAAATATAAAAAAAATATGTAATAAACGTTAATATCTGTGGTGGATGTAGCTCAGTTGGTAGAGCCCTGGTTTGTGGTGCCGGTTGTCGCGGGTTCGAGCCCCGTCGTCCACCCCATAATAATTGGAACAGTTGGAGCGCTAGTGGCTCAACTGGATAGAGCATCAGACTTCGGATCTGAGGGTTAGGGGTTCAAGTCCTCTCTGGCGTACCATTTATTACTATTTAAAATTTTTTGTGCACTCATAGCTC
>CAYWFW010000170.1:0-4580 GCA_964457735.1 uncultured Sulfurovum sp.
GTGATGATGACGGAGTATTGGATTCCAAAAAACATTAACTTTCTTTGGGCAATGGGTATGGTTCTTGTAATCACATTTGTAATGCTAGTAGTTTCAGGTATATTTTTATTAATGTACTATGTACCAACAACAGCAGAAGCATTCAATAGTGTAAACTTCACAATAATGCAAGAGGTTGGTTATGGTTGGTTATGGAGACATATTCATGGTGTTGGTGCATCAGTAGTATTCTTGATTATCTAAATCCATATGTTTACAGGTATCTATTATGGTTCATACAAAAGAGGTCGTGAGTTAATATGGCTATCAGGTATGGGACTTTTTGTTGCATTTTCAGCAGAAGCATTTAGTGGATATATGTTACCTTGGGGACAAATGAGTTACTGGGCTGGTATGGTTATTACAAACCTATTCTCTGGTGGTTCGTTAGAAGCTTATGGATTAGTTGAGTGGATTAGAGGGGATTATGTTCCTGGTCAAGCTTTCCTTACAAGATTCTTTATGCTTCATGTTCTACTTTTACCATTAGTTATTATTGGTCTTATAGTGCTTCACTTTGGAACACTTAGAATTCCACATGTTAATAATCAAGATGGTGAAGAGATAGATTATGAAGAGGCAGCAAGACTATATAAAGAGGGTAATGTTAAAGATTCTAAAGTGATTCCTTTCCAACCAGTATTCTTGGCAAAAGATATATTTGTAATGGGTGTTTATTTTGTATTCTTTTTCTATTTGGTATTTTACCACTTTGAATTTGCAATGGATCCTGTAAACTTTGACCCAGCAGATGGACTTAAAACTCCTGCACATATCTATCCTGAGTGGTACTTCTTGTGGAGTTATGAGATTTTAAGACCATTTAGTAAAGACCTTGGATTAATTGCTTTTGCTGTTGCACAGGTTATATTCTTTGCTCTTCCATTCCTTGATAAAAGTGAAAATGTGGCACCTGCAAGTAGAAGAGGACTGTTTAAGTTTTGGTTCTGGGCTATGTTAATTGATGTTCTAGTATTAACATTTATGGGTAAATTACCTCCAACAGATGCACTTTTTGCTGCTATTGGATTAATCGCTGCACTTGCATTTTTTGCATTGTGGATAGCATTGCCATTTATTACAAAAATAGAAAAAAAGTTGTAGGGGATAAAATATGAATAAAATAAATAAAGAATTTCAGATATTAGGAGTTGTTGTATTTTTTACACTATTTTTATACTGGGGAGTTGAGCCATTTGCTCACTCTCAAATGCATAAACATGTAGATGGGGAAGATTTTGCCTATTCTGAGTTTAAAGCAAGTGGTAAAAAAGGTAATGTAGAAAATGGTAAGGCATTAGTTACTGGTGCTGCTGCTTGTACAGGTTGTCATGGAATTAAAGCTATTAGTTCTCCTGCTCCAATGGATGCAAATATGGCAGGTGCTAGTTATGGTGTAAACCCACCTGATTTAAGTACAGCAGGAGCATTATATGATGCAAAATTTTTAGCTGAACTTATCAAAAATCCTGCTCATGCACTTAAAGTTGAACATAAGTTTGATGCTGCAAAAGGCAAGATGCACCCAATGACACAATTTTATGGTGCTGGTGGAGATATAGACCAAGAGATTGCTGATATTGTAGCTTTCCTTAAGTCAATTGCACCAAAAGAGATGAGTAACAAAGAGGCTTTTGTTGATGCTTGTGGTAGATGTCATGCAAATAGATATGGTGAAATGAGTCAAATTGGTGAAACACCTAAATTTAAGTATAAAAAAGATGAGTTAGCTCATGAAATTAAAATACTTGAATACCAAGATGCACTTAAAAAATATATGGGTAAATTACCACCTGATTTATCTATTATTATTAGAGCAAGAAGTGAGCATTTCTTAGAAACGTTTATTGAAAATCCTCAATCTCAATTAGTTGGAACTTCAATGCCAGCAGTTGGATTAAGTCATGAAGGTTTTGAAAAAGTTATGGCTTATCTTGGTGAAACTGGTGACCCTAGTAAACCAGCAAGAGGAGCATTAGGACCATTGGTTATAATCTTCTTTATAGTATTCTCTGGATTAGCTTATCTTTGGAAAAAAGAAAAATGGAGAGGTCATCACTAAGATGAACTTCTTTAATAAGTAGAGTCTTTTGACTTTGCTTATTAAAATAATAATATGCGTATAGAGTATAAAAAATCACTTAAAACTATTAAAAAAGATATTATTCAAAAACAAGATATTTTATCAAATATAAAAATAACTCATAAACATCTATCACATCTACCATTATCAAAAATATTAGAATACTTTAATGTATCATCTATTTTAGATTTAAAAATTTATACTAATATCAAAATAGATACAGAAGATTTTGAAGAAGAATATCAGGAAAACATCTTTTCTTGTCTTTGTACAGATAGAGATAATAACCCTAAAGAGCTTTATTTATCTCTAAAAGAGGCAAAAGCAGAAGCATTAAGATTATCTTATCAACAAAAACTTAGTATTTATCCATGTAGATATAGTTATGGATGGCATTTAACAAAATAAGATTACTAACTGATATTAAAAAGCTTTTATATACCTTTATTCTTCCATATAATGAGTTCCCAAAGATTCTTTTCTTGCAAGGGCTGCGTTTACCATTGCAGATGCTGTATTTAATCTAAGTTCTAAAAGTCTTCCTATATCTTGACTTTTAATATCATAAATAAAGTTTTTTGCTTCTTGTAATCCTTTTCTTGTTCTAACAATTCCAATATTACTCCACATTATTTTTCTTAGTTTGTGTTTATATATTTTATCATTATCTTTATGTAAAATATTTGCATAATCTTTATCAAATGGGGGAACTGTGTATTCCTTTTTTTCTCTTGATAATATAAAATCTACAACTCTTTTGGCAAATACCATCCCTTCAAGAAGAGAATTTGATGCTAATCTATTTGCACCGTGAACGCCTGTTCTTGAAGCCTCACCAACAACATAAAGAGATTCAACTCCTTCAATACAACCATTAATATCACTTTTAATTCCACCTACAGCATAATGAAAAGCAGGAGATATTGGTACTCTATTTTGTGGTAATTTATACCCTAAGGCAGAGAATGTTTTTGTTATATTTGGAAATCTCTGGTGAAAAAATTCTTCATTAAACATTGAAAAATCTAAATAAACCTCTTCATTTGTCTCTTTTTTATATTTATAAATTGCACGAGATACTATATCTCTTGTGGCAAGTTCACCCCGTTGGTCGTAATCAAATAAAAATCTATTGCCATTTTCTCCAACAATCCATGCACCCTCACCTCTTAGAGCTTCTGTTAGTAATAACTTTCTTGCAAAAGGGGTTTTAACAAATACAGTTGGGTGAAATTGCATCATCTCCATATCTTCAAGTTCAATCCCCTTTTCAACACAAATACCATGAATATCTGCACTAATTGTTCTTGAATTTGTATTAAATTCATAAAGTGAACCAATTCCACCTGATGCAATAATTACTTCATCGGCATATATTGTAACAGGCTTATAGTTTACAGATGCTTTAACACCATAACATTTACCATAACGGATTAATAAATCATATACAAGAGTATTTCTTTGTAATTTATGATTGTTATTGCTCATCATAAAGTGGTGCATATATCTTCCTGTTGCATCTCCACCAGCATGAAGTATTCTCTTTGATGAATGTGCTGCCTCTTTTGTAAAAAGTAAATTCCCATTAGAGTCTTTATCAAATTCCATACCCTTATTTATAATATCATATGTAATATCTATACTATTTTCACTCATTATATTTAGTGCTTTTAAATCATTATGATAAGACCCTGCAACCATTGTATCTTTTACATGAAGAGTAATATCATCAGAATCTAATGCCGTCACCACTCCACCTTGTGCATAAAATGTATTGCATTCCCAAGGAATATCTTTGCAAACTACTAACACATTTTTATTTTTTGGTAAATTCATTGCTGTATAAAGTCCTGCTATTCCAGCACCGATAATTAAAACATCATATTTTTTCATCTTTTTTGTTCCTTTGAATCACTAAATATAGGTATTGTTTTATGCCCACACCCTAATATAACATAGCCAAATATTAAAATTAGCACCAAATTTATAACTTTTTGCTTTTTTTGTTGCATCTACTCTCCTCTATTTTTGATAAGATTATTAAGATTATTTTTTAAATTTTTTAACTTTGCTTTTAAGTGCATTAACTCCTCTAATGACTCAATCACAATATCCTCTTTTTTTGTTATCTGAGCATCAATATCTTTCTCTTTACTCATTAAAATAATAAGTTCCAAAAATTCCTCTATATTATCCTCTATCTTTTCTAATGAGTTTAATGAATTATCCATTGATAATGTTGAGTACTCTATTGATTGATTGATTTTATTTAATAAAAAATTAAAATCATCAGTTGCTTTTATAATCTCTAAATTATTACTTTTTATATCAATTGGATTAACACCTAAAACGGTTGAGTTTTGAATCACAATTTTTGAATTTTTTGAGAATTGTTGAATAAATGATATTATGATTTTTATTTCGCTAAAAAGATATATTAAAATTAACAACATAATCA
>CAYWFW010000171.1:0-4928 GCA_964457735.1 uncultured Sulfurovum sp.
AATTATAACTATACAAATATTGGTGATTCCCTATTATATATTTTAGAAAAATTAAATATTGATGTATTTATCCCCAAAAAACAGTTATGTTGTGGAGCTCCTGCCTATTTTACGGGTGATATGAGTAGTGTAGAGTATATGACTAAAAAGAATATTGAGTATTTTGAAACTTTTATGGATGATTATGATGCTATGATTATTCCAGAAGCAACATGTTCTGCAATGGTTAAGCATGACTGGGAAGTTTTTTTTAAAAATCATAATATGCCAGAGTGGGAAGAGAGAGCTAATAAATTATCTAAAAAAATATTTATGGCAACTGAGTGGCTAGATAAGAATGAAAAATTAAAAAAGTTATTATTAGAAAATGGTAGAAAAATGGATGATATTGTTACTTACCATGACCCATGCCATGCGTCAAAAGTACAAAATATAACTGCTCCTCCACGAAATTTATTATCTTTAAACTATCCAATGATAGAGATGAGCGATTCTAATAGATGTTGTGGATTTGGTGGAGTTACTATGCAAACAGAGAAGTTTAAATTTGCAGAACTTGCAGGAACACCAAAAGCAGTAATGATAAAAGAGACAAAAGCAAAATATGTATCTGCTGAGTGTAGTGCGTGTAGAGTGCAAATTAGTGAATCTTTAAATAATGCTAATGTTGAGACTATATTTAAAAATCCAATTGAACTTATTGCTACGGCTTTGGGGAAAGAGGAGTAACACTATATGTATCTAAATAAAAATATAATTGATTTAAAAAATGGTAGTTATTCATTTAGTGATTATTTCAAGATGAATATTCGCTCAAGAGATTTGGCAAACATATTTGGTTATAAGTTTGTAATAGATAAAGTGGAGTTTAAGCAAGATATATTAAGTGATGAGCTAAATAGTTTTATAGAAGATTTTTATAAAAATTTTAACAAAATTAAAACTAAAATTAACTTAAATAGTGAGATGGCAAAAAGAGAGTTTTTGGTATCTCCTATTATATATGAGTTGGTTAAAAATATTGATATAGAGGTTGATATTGAAGCTAATACATATTTTGATAAGACTTTAAGAGGTAGTATTGATTATGTTTTGAATAGTGATAGTAATGTGTTTATTGCAATTGAGGCAAAAAACTCTGAGATAGAAAAAGGGGTTGTACAATTAGTAAGTGAACTTATCGCTATTGATAAAATTATAGAAGATAAGAGTGAATTTATATATGGTGCTGTGACTATTGGATATACTTGGTGTTTTGTGATATTAGATAGAGAAAAAAAAGAGATTACTCAACATATTGATTATGTATCTATTAAAGAGTTAGATATTATATTAAAAATATTAATTGGAATTTTAAAATAGGAAAAATAATGGAAAAACTAGCAACAATAACAATATTATCTACAATTCTATTCTCTAATGAGTGTATCGTAAATATAAATCTAAAAGCAAAAGACAAATCAACAACTACTATAAATATTGAAAATAAAAAAGAGTGTATAATAAATCTTAAAATTGATGATTTAATCTCGGTGGATGCTCCTATTAATTTTGATAGTAATGATACAATTACTAATATAATATCTCTTGCCAAAAGTAAACTAGGTTCTAAATATGAGAGTACAAAAGCAGGGCCAGATAGTTTTGATTGTTCTGGATTTATATATTTTATATTTAGTTCTAATAAAATTGATATACCACGTTCATCAAAAGAACAGTCAGAGATGGAAGGTAAACAACTTACTAAGGATGAGTTAGAAATCGGTGATTTAGTATTTTTTGACACAAGTAAAAAAAACCATGTAAATCATTCAGGTCTATATATTGGAGATGGTAATTTTATCCACTCAAGCTCTGGCAAAGCTTATGGAGTGACAATTTCAAATCTTATTACAGGTTGGTATAAAGATAAATTTCTATGGGGTATAAGAAAAAAGATATAAATATTTATGATAAATTATCTTTTTTTCTACACCATTTTAAAAATAGTCTATCAGGATTTATTCTTTTATCTATCTCTTGATTATGAATAATATGATTTGATAGAATATCTGCCATAAGTGGAGCAAAAACAAAGCCTCTTCCACCAAGTCCATTTAAAATATATAAATTATCTATTTTTTTTAGAGTTTCTTTTGCACCTTTTGTAATTTTTGGATATGTTTTGAGCATATATTCTGTATCAACGACACCACCAACAAGGGGAAAATAATCTTTAGAACCTGCTCTCATACCACAAAATATCTTTGTTAGATGAAGTTGTTTTGTATCAATTAAAGAAGATGCTTTTTCTATTAATTCATCTAATGGATTTTTACATAATAAACAAGGGTCTTTTGCTTTATTATGAGTTGCTCCAATTTTAATAGTACCATTTAAATTTGCTGATATAGATATACTTTTATGAATAGAGATTGGTATTTTTAAAGATGATTTAAAATCTCCTCTTGATCCCCAAGTTCCACGAAGCCCCATATATCTTATATCTAATAGATTATCCTCATATCCTGTGGTTAAAATAACTTTTTTAGCCATATATTTTCCAATACTCCATAAATTATCTTTTTGAATTATATTCTCTACTGTTAATGAGGCTTTGTCAATATTTTTTACAAGTGCATTACACAATCCTATACTATCACAAACTCCTGCATTTTCAAATAAAAATCCATTATATTCAGAGTTTATACCATTATCTCTTAATTCATTATGAGTAAAGTGTTTATATGGTGTATCATTAAAATCTTTATATATATCAAATTTTTTATTATCTTCTATATCTTTTGGAATCCTTACTACTCCTGTTTGGCTAAAGTGTTCACTAAAATTTTGTTTATAAAAATCTACGGCAAAACTAAAAGCTTCATTTGTTAATGTTTGAAGGGTTGAGCCTTTACCAATTTTAGGAGATACAAATGCCCCTGCCGCACCACTTCCACCTGTTGCCACAACACTACTTTTATCTAGTAATAGTACATTTTGTCCACGATTTTTCAAGTTATATGCCATATTACAACCTGCAACTCCCATACCAATAACGATTATATCATATATTTTGTTCATTAGATTTCCTCCGTTCATGTAAAAATAAAATAGCAAATGCTAAAAGTGTAATGATTGCTTCTATTAAAAACATATTCTCTCCATAAATAAGCCCAGATAACATAGCTCCAACTGATCCACCAAGACCAAAAGCTATCCCTAAAAAGAACTGTTGTGCTAATCGTTTTTGAGTATATAATACAAAAATATATGTAATAGCTGTAGTATGATAGAGTGCAAAACTAATAGCATGAAAAGATTGAGATATAAAAGTTATTATTTGAGACTCTGGATATAAATATAGTATTAACCATCTTATTACTGTTATAAAAGTTGCAAACTTTAAAATTGTAAGTAGATTTCTTTGCAAAAGTGGACCTTGAAAATATAGCATAACTATTTCACAAATAACTCCAAAACTCCACATCCAACTAATAACCTCTAGTGATATTCCATTTGAACTTTCATAAATTGTAAAAAAATTATAAAATCCACCAAATCCAACTTGCATTAAAAATATAGAAATCCAAAAATATGGATATTTTAAAAGTGAAAAAGAGTTATTCGCCTCTTTATTCACCTCTTTAGAGATATTTTTATCGTATTTAGCAACAAAATATCCCATAAGAAGTGTTAAAAATGCCATAGCACTCAGATAGTAAAAAACTTGAGTATCCTCTAATAACATCTTTCCAAGCCAAAGAGATATTGCCATAAAACCGATAGAGCCATATAATCTTACTTTTCCATAACGACTTTTTGAAAGATATTCAAGTGCAATAGTTTCAACAAATGGTAATGATACTCCCATTGCTCCTCCAAATATAAGGTTTGCCATCAGATAGAGCCAAAAGTTATCTACAAAATAGTATATCAAAAGTGTGCCAATAAAGGTTGAAATCAATGATTTAATAAAAACACTATGAGTAAGTTCTATATATCTTTTAAATATAAAAGGCAATAAAAATCTCATAAATGGAGCGGCTGAAAATATTATACCAATTTCTGATGTTGAATAACCAAATCCAATAAGAGCATGGGGCATAAAAATAATATAAACAGCAACTAATGCAAAATAAAATAGATAAAATAGTCCTAAAGAGTATATCATTTATCTGTTTTTACTAGTTGTGTAGCAGAGATTAAATCTTGTAGTGATTTCTTATCTTTTCTAAAAAATGGTACAAATATTCCTATAATTGTAATAAATGATATTAGTTCAATATAATATCTTAGAATAATAGCAGATAGTGGAGGTAGATTATCATCATCTCGATTAACTAATTTTATCTCATAGGCTTTGCATCCAGGAGTTTGACCTTTTTTGAAAAAGAAAGTCACCACTATAATAAAATTTGGAATTAAGATATATAACCAACCTATAGCCATATTATGCTGAAATTCCTCTCTACTACCCATAATTAAATATATAACAAAATATAGAAATGGCATTAATAACATAAATAAATCTGTAATAAAAGCTTTAATTTTATCTCCAATTGATGCATATTTAATATCATTTTTTTTAATGCTTTTTGTTACTTGTTTTTTATCTTTAATTTTACCTTGCTTAACATCTCTTATTCTAGCTTTAGCCATTTGTCCCTCAATATAATTTAAATTTTTTGTAATTCTATCAAAGCTTAACTATTTTTAGGCTTGTATGTAAATATTATATATAATGTAAGCATAATATGCTTTAAAGCGATAAATATAAAAAAAATGAAAAAAACTTTAAAAATATCAAGAAAACACTTGACAAGCAAGAAGAAAACGGTTATAATACGCGTCCAACAAACGATGGACTTAGAGTTTAAGTCATAAAGAGTTTGAAGGTATTAATAAGCAATTATTAGTGGTCTTTAACAACCAAATATAAGTAAAAA